>JASIGD010000607.1 GCA_030045295.1 Streptosporangiaceae bacterium | reverse complement strand
TCCTCGGCGAGCCGGTCACGCAGCCGGGACAGCACGGTCTCCGGGACCAGGCCGCTGACGTCCCCGCCGTACCTCGCGATCTCCTTCACCAGGCTGGAGCTGGTGAAGGAATACAGCGGGTTGGTGGTCATGAACAGCGTCTCGACCTTCGCCATCCGGTAGTTCATCTGCGCCATCTGCATCTCGTACTCAAAGTCGCTGACGGCCCGCAGCCCCTTGACTACCGCGGAGATCCCGTTGTTGGCGCAGAAGTCCACCAGCAGGCCGTGGAACCGGTCGATCCTGACGTTGCCGTAACCGCTGGTGGCCTCCCGCAGCATCTGGACCCGCTCGTCGACGGTGAACAGGCTCTGCTTGGTCACGTTGATCAGCACGGCGACGACTACTTCATCGAAGAGGCCGGCTGCGCGGCCGATGATGTCGAGGTGGCCGTTGGTGACGGGATCGAAGGAACCCGGGCAGACTACGCGGTGCACGCGCGAACCCCTTTCACTGTTCAGCGAGTAGGTTACGCGGGCTCGGAGCGGTCGGCGCGGGCCGGGGGCGGCTGGGGGCGAAGCCGTACCAGAAGGTAGCCTCGCCGTACCGGCGTGCCCGGTCCGGCGCGAACCCTTCCGGCCAGCGCACCGGCCCGGACCGGGTGGCGCGCTCCACGATCACCAGCGCCGCCGGCGTCAGCCAGTTCCGGTCCGCGACGCCCTCGCGAGGGCCGTCCCGCCCGGCCAACAGCGAAAGCACGCGCGTCACGTCCTCGCCGGGCAGCGCGTACGGGGGGTCCGCGAAGACGATGTCATACGGCCGGTCTCCCGGCGACGGCCCGCGAGCGAGCACGCGCTCCACCCGGTCGGCGACGACCTCGGCGCCGGCCAGGCCGGTCGATTCGATGTTGGCGCGGATGACGCGGACGGCGCGGGCGGCCGACTCCACCAGCAGCACGTGCTCGGCGCCCCGGGACAGGGCCTCCAGGCCGACCGCGCCGGATCCGGCGAACAGGTCCAGCACGCGCGCCCCGGCCAGCGATCCCACCATCGAGGAGACGGTGGCGAACAGGCCTTCCCTGGCGCGGTCGCTGGTGGGCCGGGTGTCCCGACCGCCCGGGACGGCCAGCCGTCGCCCGCCCGCCTCGCCAGCGATGACGCGTGCCACCCCTTTAGTGTGCACGCCGCTCGCAGGACTTAGGTCTTGTCCAGGTACTCGGCCTGGACGCCGAGGAGGTCGTCGATGGCGGCGCGCAGGGCGGGGTGGCCGGCCAGGTCCGGGTCGGCCGAGACCACGGCCGTGGCGTCTTCCCGGGCCTGCCTGATCAGGTCCTCGTCGGTGAGCAGCCTGAGCAGCCTCAGGCTGGACTGGCGGCCGGCCTGCGCGGCGCCGAGTACGTCGCCTTCCTTGCGCTGCTCAAGGTCCAGCCTGGACAGCTTGAACCCGTCGAGGGTGGCGGCCACCGCGTCGAGCCGCTCCCGGGCGGGACTGCCGGGCGGCGCCTCGGTCACCAGCAGGCACAGCCCGGGCGCGGTCCCGCGACCCACGCGCCCGCGGAGCTGGTGCAGCTGGGACACGCCGAAACGCTCGGCGTCCATGATGACCATCGCGGTGGCGTTCGGCAGGTCGACGCCGACCTCGATCACGGTCGTCGCGACCAGGACATCGAGCTCCCGGGCGGAAAACTCGCGCATCACCCGGTCCTTTTCCTCCGGGTGCAGCTGGCCGTGCAGGATGCCCAGCCGCAGCCCGGCCAGCGGGCCAGCGTTCAGCGTCGCGGCCACGTCGAGCACCGACAGCGGCTGCCGCCGGCCCAACACCACCCCGCGCGGAACGCCGCCGGCCAGGTCCACGTCGCCGACGTCGTCCCCGTCGGGATAGTCCGCCTCGTCAGCGTCGGGGCCGTCGCCGATGCGCGGGCAGACCACGTAGGCCTGCTGGCCGCGGGCGACTTCCTCCCTGACGCGCTCCCAGGCCCGCTCGAGGAACCTCGGCTTGTCGGCCGCCGGCACCACGTGCGTCGCGATCGCCGACCGCCCGGCGGGCAGCTCGGTCAGCGTGGAGGTCTCCAGGTCGCCGTACACGGTCATGGCGACCGTCCTGGGGATCGGCGTGGCCGTCATGACCAGGACGTGCGGCCGGTTGTCGGCCGCCTTCGCGCGCAGCGCGTCCCGCTGTTCCACGCCGAACCTGTGCTGCTCGTCGATGACGACCAGGCCGAGGTCGGCGAACTGGACCTGCTCTTCCAGCAGGGCGTGCGTGCCGATCACGATGCCGGCGTCGCCGGTGAAGACGTCGGACAGCGCGGAGCGCCGGGCCGCGGCCGTGACCGAGCCGGTGAGCAGCGCAACCCCGGTGGCGTGGTCGGCCGCGCCGAGCTGGCCGCGCAGGGCCAGCGGGCCGAGCATCTCGGTCACGGACCGGTAGTGCTGCTGCGCGAGCACCTCGGTCGGCGCCAGCAGGGCGGCCTGGCCGCCCGCGTCGACCACTTGGAGCATGGCCCGGATTGCGATCACCGTCTTGCCCGATCCGACCTCGCCCTGAAGCAGCCGGTGCATCGGGTAGGCGCAGGCCAGCTCGCCGGCGATGGTCCGGCCCACCGCGACCTGGCCCGCGGTCAGGGTGAACGGCAGCCTGGCGTCGAACTCGTCCGCGATGCCGCCCGCCACGTGCGGCCGCGGCATGGCCGGCATCGCGGCCGCCGCGAGCCGGCGCTGCGCGAGCGCGGCCTGCAGGACGAAAGCCTCGTCGTGCTTGAGGCGTTCCTTGGCCCGGTCCCGGTCCGCCAGGTCCAGCGGCCGGTGGATGGCGCGGATCGCCTCGGCTCGCCCGATCAGCCCGTACCGCTGGATGAGCTCGGCGGGCAGCGGGTCCTCCCCCGCGTCCAGGGTCTCCAGCACGGTCCGAACCGCTCGGTCGATCGCCCACGAGCTGAGCTTGGCGCTGGCCGGGTACACCGGGATCAGTTCGGTGGCGAACTCGGCGGCCAGCTCGGGACTCAGGTCGGCGTTGGGGGGCGCCCCGGGCAGCATCTCGCACTCGGGGTGAACGAGCTGGCGGCGGCCGCGGAAGCTGGATACGGTGCCCGCGAACATGCCGACCATGCCGGGCACGAGCACCCGGCGGTACCGGTGTATCGCGGCGAAAAAGGTCAGCACCAGCTTGGCGCGGTCGTCGGTGACGATGACTTGGAGCCGGCTGCGGCGTCCCTGGCCCGGCGCGGACGGCAACCGGATCTCGCTGACCTGGTCGACCCTGGCCAGCACGGTGACGTGGTCACCTTCGCGCAGCGAAGACAGGTCGGTCAGCTCGCCGCGGGTGTAGTAACGCCGCGGGTAGTGCCGTAGCAGGTCGCCGACCGTGCGCAGGCCGAAGATGGCATCCAGCGGCTTGCTCGTCCGGGGGCCCAGCACGCGGGCCAGCGGATCGCGGAGCGTGGTCACACCTGGCAGCATAGAAGGACCCGGCGACAATTTCGCCTCGGCGGGACGACCCCCCAG
>JASIGD010000606.1 GCA_030045295.1 Streptosporangiaceae bacterium | reverse complement strand
GCGGCTGCTAGAGGTTATACGTCTCCGTGGCTTGACAAGGGTCAAAGCGCCAGCGTAAGCAGGGTTGGTGAGGTGCCGGCAGTGCGGTGCGTCTCTGGGAGAAGGCCACCGGTTCTGCGAGGATTGCGGCGCCGCGGTGGGGGGTTGTCCATCGTGCGGTGAGCCGCTGACTCCCGGCAAGCGATTTTGCCATGCCTGCGGCGCGGCCGTCTCTGATGCTGCGGGCGCCCCAGTTACGGCTGTTCCGGCGACGGATGAACGTGGCCAGGAGCCGGTCGCGGAGCGGCGAGTGTGCTCGGTGCTGTTCTGCGACGTGGTGGGGTTCACGCCGCTGTCGGAGGCTCGGGATCCGGAGGCGGTCCGCGAGTTGCTGTCCCGGTATTTCGGCTTGGCGCGCACGGTGATCGGCCGGTATGGCGGGGTGGTAGAGAAGTTCGTCGGGGACGCCGTGATGGCGGTATGGGGGACGCCGGCCGCGACGGAGGCAGATGCGGAGCGGGCGGTCCGCGCCGCCCTGGATCTGGTGGCGAAGGTGGGCGAGCTAGGACCCGAGGCGGGGGTGCCTGGCCTGGCTGCGCGCGCGGGGGTGGTGACTGGTGAGGTAGCCGTCACCTTGGGGGCCACAGGCGAGGGAATGGTGGCGGGGGATGCGGTGAACACCGCGGCGCGGGTGCAGGCGGCGGCCGGGCCCGGGCAGGTGCTGACCGATGAGGCGACACAACGGTTGGCCGGCGGTGCGATCGGCTTCGCCGATGCCGGAGAGCATGCGCTGAAGGGGAAGGCCGAGCCGGCCCGGCTGTGGCGGGCGACCTTGGTCCTGTCAGGTGTGGGCGGGTCGCAGCGGGTGGACGGGCTGGAGGCGCCGCTGACGGGGCGGGACCCGGAACTGCATACAGTTCGGGAGCTGTTCCACGCGACGGCCGACCGGCGGGTGCCGCGGCTAGTGCTGGTGTCCGGCCCGGCCGGGGTCGGCAAGTCGCGGCTGGGCTGGGAGTTCGAGAAATACGTCGACGGCCTGGTATCGGACGTGTGGTGGCACCGGGGCCGGTGCTTGCCGTACGGGGACGGGGTGGCGTTCTGGGCGCTGGCTGAGATCGTCCGGCAGAGGCTGGGCATCGCCGAGGAAGATCCCGTCGATGCGGCGACAGCCAAACTGGCCGACGGGCTGGACCGGTTCGTCTCCGACGCTGGCGAGCGGGCGTACATCGGTGCCCGGCTAGGACGGCTGCTCGGTGTTGCCCTGGACGGGAATGACGGGGCCGCGCTGGCACGTGAGGAGCTGTTTGCGGGGTGGCGGCTGTTCTTCGAGCGCCTTGCGGCGGTGCAGCCGGTAGTGCTGCTGGTCGAGGACGCCCAGTACGCCGACAGCGGGCTGCTGGATTTCCTGGACCACCTCATCGACTGGGTCCGAGACCTGCCGATCTTCGTCCTGGTGTTCGCCCGACCTGAGCTGGGCCAGGCCCGGCCTGGCTTCGGCGCCGGCCGGAACCGAAGCACGCTGACCCTCGATGAACTGGATACGGCCTCCATGGACACGCTGGTGGACGCCCTGGTGCCCGGGATGCCGAAGGCAGCGCGGGCGAAGATCACCAGCCAGGCGCAGGGCATCCCGCTGTTCGCGGTGGAGACGGTGCGCGCGCTGGTCGACCGGGACATCGTCCAACCGGTAGAAGGGGTCTACCGGCTGACGCGCGACGTCGGGGAACTGGCGGTGCCGGACAGCTTGCACGCGCTGCTGGCCGCCCGGCTGGATGCCCTGGAGCCCGACGGGCGGCGGCTGGTCGCCGACGCCGCGGTGCTGGGCACCACCTTCCCCGCCGAGGCACTGATCGCCGTGTCCGGACGGGATGAGCCAGCCGTGCGCGAGGCCTTGGCCGACCTGGTGCACCGCGAGGTGCTGTCTGTATCCGCAGATCCGCTGTCGCCGGAACGGGGCAGCTACGGCTTCGCCCAGCAGATGTTGCGCCAGGTCGCTTACGACACCTTGTCCCGTCGTGACCGCAAGACCCGGCATCTGACGGTGGCCGCGCACCTACGCCAGGCTTTCCCCCGCGACGGCGAGGAAGTCGCCGACGTGATCGCCCGGCATTACCTGGACGCGCTACACGCCGTCCCTGACGACCCGGACGCCGCCCAGATCCGCGGCCAGGCGATCACCGCGCTGGTCCGGGCCGCCGAACGCGCCGACCGCACCGGCGCCTCTGCCCTGGCCGCCACCAGCTACGCCACCGCGGCGGAACTGAGCATGGCGGCCCGCCAGCAAGCCACGGGCGGGCAGCCTGATGTCGGCGCGCTGTGGGAACACGCAGCGCAGGCCGCCAGCAGAAGCGCCAGCTGGGCTACAGCTGTTGAGCATGCACGCCGTGCCCGCGACTACCACCTGGACCACGGCCAGCCTCGCGCGGCCGCCCGCGCGCAGGCCATCGCCGGAGACGCCCTACGCCGATGGGGTCACCATGGCGAAGCGCGCGAGCAGCTCGCTGCCGCACTAGACGTCCTGCGAGCAGAGCCAGACACCGACACCGTCCGCGCACTGGACAATCTCGCGACCGTGGAGGTGTTCGCCGAATCAGCCAACGCCGACACGCTGACGACCGAGGCGGTCGCCCTCGGCCAGGTCCTCGGTGTCGGCGCGGGCCAGCTCAGCGGCCTGTTCACCATCCGCGGGATCTACCTCCTATACGCTGAGCGACGGCCCGAGGCAGTCGCCTACCTGCGCGAAAGCGCCCGGCTCGCCGCCCAGGCCGACGACAACTTCCGATTGGGACGAGCGCTGCTCAACCTGTCTGCAGCTCTCAATACCGCCGACGCTGACGCCGCGGTCGAAGCCGCGCGCACCGCCGCCATCCACCTGCGCCAGGCCGGAGACCGGGATTACCTGGCCTTTGCCATCGCGAACCTAGTCGACGCCCTGATGCTGCTCGGCGACTGGGATACCGCCGACAACGAACTCACCCAGGCGATCGACTCCGGCGAGCTCGCCGACATCGACGCCCTGGCCTGCGAGAAAGGCTGGCTAGCGGCGCTGCGCGGAGATGTCGCTACCGCCGAGACCGTGCTGGCGGCCTTGGACGACATGCGGGCGAGCGAAGACCCCCAGGACAAGAAGGCCATTAGCCTCGTGGAGGCGTTTACCGCCGCGGCCCGCCGACAGCCGCGGAACGTCCTAAGCCACGCCCGCGCTGTCCTGGTCCACGAAGGCACGTCCGGGCTAAGCAACGATTACAGTTGCTGGGCGTGGGCGCTGGCAGCCCGGGCCACACACGACTTGGGCGACACCGGCGCAGCCCGCGAACTGATCGCGCTGCCGGACTCCTATCAGCCGGGGCTCCTGGCGCCCATGCTGCGAGCCGAGCGCGATCTGGCCCGCGCCCGTCTCGCTGCCAGCAATGGCGACCAGGCCGCCGCGAAGTCATTCGCGTCCGCTGTCACCGGCCTGCGCGAGCTGAGCACGCCCTACCATCTCGCGCACGGCCTGCTCGACTACGCAGAGTTCCTCCAGCATCGGGGCAATGCCGAGGACGCCGCGGCGGCGGTCGAGGAGGCCCGGAGCATCGCCGAGCGGCTGCGGTGCCAGCCGCTGCTGGACCGGGCCGCGGACCTGACGGCCGCTGAGCCCTCGGTACGGGCCTAGATGGCGGCGCAGGGGGGTGCGGACGAAACCGCGTCCGGGGTCGTTCCGGCCACGGCCGAGGGCAGCACCGGCCCGGCGGCGGCGCGCGGGCGGTACCGGGATGCGCTGCGCCACCGTGACCTGCGCCTGCTGATCTCCGCGTTCGTGGTGGACCAGGTCGGCGGCTGGTCGTACCTCGTGGTGATCTCGGTGTACGTCTTCGATCGCACGCACTCGACCCAGTGGCTGGCGGCGCTGGGCGTCTGCCGCTGGGGACCCGGCCTGCTGCTGGCGAGCTACGGCGGCGTACTCGC
>JASIGD010000605.1 GCA_030045295.1 Streptosporangiaceae bacterium | reverse complement strand
TGGCCCGCCTGCCCGGGGTCGTAGCTGTTGAGGTTGTCGGTGCCGAGCCGCTGGCCGATCAGCACGGCCGCGACGACCAGCAGCAGCCAGCCGAACACGGCGGTCTTACGGTGCCGGGCGGACCAGCCTGCCACCCGCTCGACGATCGGCGCCCTGGAGGCGTGCGTCTTGGTCATACCGGACAGCATCCACGGGGGGGACCCGCGCTAGCCATGGTGCGATCCGCCGGACCTGCGGTGGGGTTAGCCTCACCGAGATCCGGGGGGTCCGGCCGATGGCAACCGCGGGGGCCATGTCGTAGCGTCAGAGCCATGTTCCTCCTGCGCGACCTGGTGTCGGCGCGCACCTGGCTCGCCATGACCAATCATCTGGCTGGCCTGTTCACGGGGCTGGTCGTCTTCGTGGTGGTCACTACCGGCCTCAGCCTCGGCTTCAGCCTGCTCGTCCTCGCACTGGTCGGCCTGCCGATCCTGGGCGTCACGCTCCGGCTTGCCGATTGGTTCGCCGTCGCCGAGCGGGCCAGGCTCTCACTCATGCTCGGGGTGAGCATCCCCCGCTGGCCGGCCGGAACACGGGCCGGGTACCGGTGGCTGATCATCCCGCGCCGGCGGATGCTGGCCGAGCGAGCCACCTGGGGTGAGATCGGATACGCGTTCCTCCGGTTGCCGGTCAGCGCGGTCACGCTGACGCTCAGCGTCGCGACCTGGGCCACCGGGCTGGTCATGCTGACGCTGCCGGCGTATAACTCATCGCTGCCGAACGGCGGCGCGACCATCGGCAACACGGTGGTGCACCGCAGCGCGGTGCTGGCGGCCTCGGCGCTGATCGGCTTCGCCCTGCTGCTGGCCGCGGCGCAGCTGACCCGCGGCCTGGCGGTCATGGACGCCGCGATGTCCCGCCGACTGCTCGGACCGCCCAGTGACCTTGCTGCCCGGGTCGTCGAACTCGAGCGCAGCCGCGAGCGGGTGGTGGACGCGGCCGAGGCGGAACGGCGGCGGATCGAGCGTGACCTGCACGACGGCGCGCAGCAGCGGCTGGTGGCGCTGGCCATGGAGCTCGGCCGGGCCAAGGCCAAGTTCGCCGATGACCTCGACGCGGCGCGGGAGCTCGTCGACCAGGCGCACGCCCAGGCCAAGGAGGCCCTCACCGAGCTGCGCAACCTGGTCCGGGGCGTGCACCCGCCGGTGCTCACCGAGCGCGGTCTCGACGCGGCCCTGTCCGGCCTGGCCGCGCTCTGCCCGGTGCCGGTCGAGGTCCACGTCGACGTGCCGGTGCGACCTAAGTCCACGGTCGAGGCGGTCGCCTACTTCATGGTCGCGGAGGCGCTGACCAACGTGGCCAAGCACTCCCGCGCCAGCCACGCCAAGGTCGTGGTCGAGGGCCACGGCTACCCGGGCACGCTCACCGTCATGGTCAGCGACGACGGGATCGGCGGCGCGGACATCCAGAGCCCGGGGCTGGCCGGGCTGGCCGACCGGGTGTCCGGGGTCGACGGGCGGTTGTCGGTGGAGTCCCCGGCCGGCGGGCCGACGATCATAGCGGCGGAGCTGCCATGCGGGTAGTGATCGCGGAAGATTCCGTCCTGCTGCGCGAAGGGCTGACCAGGCTGCTGACCGAGGCAGGCCACGAGGTCGCCGCCGCCGAGGGCGACGCCGAGGGGTTCTTGCGGGCCGTCGCCGTCCACGAACCCGACGCGGTGGTCGTCGATGTCCGGATGCCGCCCACCTTCACCGACGAAGGCCTGCGGGCCGCCCTGGTGGTCCGGGACCGCTGGCCCAAGGTCGGCGTGCTCGTGCTGTCCCAGTGGGTAGAGGAGCGGTACGCCATCGAACTGATCTCCGGCCGTCCGCACGGCGTCGGCTATCTGCTGAAGGACCGGGTGGCCGACGTCACCGAGTTTCTCGAAGCGCTGCAGCGGGTAGCCGACGGCGGCAGCGCGCTCGACCCTGAGGTCGTCGCCCAGCTGCTGGCCCGCAGCCGCCACCCGCTCAGCGAGCTGACCCCGCGCGAGCGCGAAGTGCTGGCGCTGATGGCCGAGGGCCGATCCAACTCCGCGATCGCCGACACGCTCGTGGTCGGCGGCGGCGCGGTGGAAAAGCACATCAACAACATCTTCACCAAGCTCGGGCTGGCGCCCGGTGACCGCGACCACCGTCGCGTACTCGCCGTGCTGCGCTATCTCGGCACCGGATAAACGGGGTAAAGCCATGACGCTCATATCCACCGCGGGCGCCTCGCCCCGGCCCGGCGCCCTGCGGATGTCGCCCGGCCGCTGGGCCGCGCTGGCCATCGGCGTCCCGGTGGCCCTCGCCCTCATCGGCTGGACCGGCTTCAGCCTGGTCAGCGCGGTCGCCAAGGGGAGCTACCCGTTCAGTTACCCGGTTCCCGTCCGGGACGGCCACGTGGCGGTGAACCTTAACTTCGGCAACGTCACGATCCGGCAGACCTCAGGCAGCACCGCCTCGCTCACCGGAGTCGTGCAGTACGGCCTGGTCCGCCCCGGTATCAGTGAGAGCACCACGGCCGGCGGCGCCGACGCGGGCGTGAACTGCGACGGCGTCGACACCAACTGCAACGCGAACGCGACCCTGGCCGTCCCGGCGAAGACCGCCGTCACGGTATCGAGCGACGGCGGGGACATCGGGGTTTCCGGTTTTGCCAGCGACATCGCGCTGTCGGCCGAAGGCGGCAACGTGACCGCCAGCAACCTGGCTGGCGACCTGCGGCTGGACACCGGCGGCGGCGACCTGGCCGGCAACGGGCTGACCGGCACCGTCCAGATCAGCACCGAAGGCGGCAACATCAGCGCCAGCAACCTGAACGGCACCGGTACGATGCGGCTGGATAGCGGAGGAGGCGACCTCAGCGGCAACGCGTTCACCGGCAACCTGCTGGTCGTCACCGACGGCGGCAACGTCAACGCCGATGCCGTGGACTCGCGTCAGGTCAGCATCGGTTCGGGCGGCGGCGACATCACCCTCGCGTTCACCCAGCCACCTCAGAACCTGCGAGTCACCGCCGAGGGAGGCAACGTCACGGTGATCCTCCCGCAGGACAGCACCAGGTACGACATCTCCACCCCCGACACCCTGGGCGGCAACGTCACGTACCCGTCGACGCTCGCCAGCTCCGTCTCTGACCACGTGATCGTGGTCGACAGCGGCGGCGGCGACATCAGCATCAGCAAGGGCTAGCTGAGGCGCAGTGAACTGATGAGCAGGCCGACGTTACCGGTCCCGAGGTTGCTGGGGACCGAGACGTAGAAGATCGCGGGGGCTTGGCCCGCGCCGCGGTCCACGACGACCACGGCGCCGGCCTCGCTGGTCCAGGCCAGGCCCTCAGCCGAGGCGTCCGTGTAGGTCATCAAGAACCTGACCACCCAAGCCGGGTGACCGCTGACCTGCGTCGGGTAGCTGGCTTCGAGCGTGCGGTAGTGCTGCAGCCCGGAATAGTAGGCCGGGTCCAGCGCGCCGACCAGGTCCTGCGCCGTCGGCTCGAGGTCCGCGGGACCGGAGTACTCGAACTGCTGCTGAAGCTGGCCCGAGCAGGCTAGGCCATGCCAGTTGACGGTCGACCCGCCGATGGCGACCTGCCCGGCCACGGCCCGTTCGCCTGCGCTCCAGCTGAACGTCGGGGTGTCCAGCGTGGACGGGCAGCCGCGCCGCCAGGGCGAGGATAGGAGCCGGTAGGAGAGCCCGGAGGAGGTGTCGACCACCAGCGGCTGGGACACCGAGAAGGCCGGTTGCGCCGGTACCCCGTGCCGCGCCGGTCCGGACGCGGACGCCGTGCCGACCGTCCGGGCCGTGTCGGCCAGCGCGCTCGGCCCGGCTGCCGTGGGCGTCTTGGCCATGTTCCTGACCATCACGACGATGACCGCCAGGACTACCACGGTGACGACGGTCAGCAACGAGAGCATGATCCGTCGTATCCACTGCCGGCGACGGCGCCTGCGGCGCCGGGCGATCGCCCTGGTCTCACGCATCAGCGAATCCCAGGCTGGAGACGGCACCTCCATGCCGCCAGGGTAAATCGCACATACCCGAACAGCTAGGGGTCATCACCACCCGGTTCGCGGGCTAGCCGCGCCGCTTGGCCGGGCTCGCTGCGTCAGGCCTGCGCGGCCGCGGGCGTCGGCAGCGGCACCGCTTCCTCAGCCCGCACGGTCGAGCGGCTGAAGGCCCACGTCACGACGAATCCGATGGCCAGCGCCACCAGCACGCCGAGGTTGGCGAAGGCCCAGGCGCCGGTCTTGCCGCCGAGGCCGAACGGCCCGAGCAGGTAGCCCTGCCAGGTCAGCCAGCTAGCCGCGGTGTTGGTGACCAGGCCCCAGCCGATGGCGGTGGACGCCAGGACCACCAGGACCGGGAGCCACCTGACGTCGCCGTAGCGGCCGACCGGGGTGAATAGCTCGGGCTCGGCGTAGTCCCGATGCCGCAGCGCGATATCGGCCAGCATGACCCCGCACCAGGCCGCGATCGGCACGCCGAGGGTGATGAGGAAGCCCTCGAACTGACCGATGAAGTTGTGCGCGACGAACACCACGTAGATGGTGCCCAGGGTCATCACCGTGCCGTCGATCAGGGCGGCCACGTACCGGGGAACCCGCAGGCCGAGGGAAAGCAGCGCCAGTCCCGAGGAGTAGATGTCGAGCACCGAGCCGCCGATCAGCCCCAGCACGGCCACGATCGCGAACGGGACCAGGAACCAGGTCGGCAGCAACGTGGCCAGCGCCCCGATGGGGTCGGCGCCGATCGCCGAGCTCAGGCTGCTGGACGAGCCGGCCAGGAGCAGGCCGAACACCAGCAGGAAGATCGGCGCGATCGACGATGAGAACGTGGTCCAGAAGACCACGCCCGAGCCCGAGGACCTCCTCGGCAGGTAACGCGAGTAGTCCGCGGCGACGTTGACCCAGCCGAGACCGAAACCGGTCATCACGAACACCAGCGCCCCGATGGTGGCCTGGGCGGAGCCGCCGTGGATGGCGGACACCGTGTGCCAGTGGATCTTGTCCGCGACGAGCGCGATGAACACCACGGTGGCCACGCCGGTCACGACGGTGATCACGGTCTGCATCCGCATGATCAGGTCGAAGCCCATCACGCCGCCGAAGATGGTCAGCCCGATCACGATGATCATCGCGATGACCTTCGTGCCGGTACCACCGCCCCAGCCCAGGGTGTGGAAGACGGTGGCGGTGGCGAGCGTGGCCAAGATGACCAGGACGGTCTCCCAGCCCACGGTGAGCAGCCAGGAGATGACCGTGGGCAGCTTGTTGCCCTTGACCCCGAACGCGGCCCGGCTGAGCACCATCGTGGGCGCCGAGCCCCGCTTGCCCGCGACGGCGATGAACCCGCAGGCCAGGAAGGACAGCACGATCCCGGCGATGCCGACCACCAGCGCCTGGGTGAACGAGATGCCGAACCCCAGCACGAACGAGCCGTAGCTGAGGCCGAGCACCGAGATGTTCGCCGCGAACCAGGGCCAGAACAGATCGCGCGGGTGGCCCTTGCGCTCGTCCTCGGCGATCACGTTGATGCCGTTCATCTCGATCTGGAGAGGTCGAAGCTCCCCGGTGCCCGGCCGGTCGGCCACGCTGTCAGCCATGGCGAATCTCCTTCACTGATCCATGATTGCCTTGCGCTGCGCCCCGTCAATGGGTATGTGCGCGCCGTTGATGAAGCTGGCCATCGGCGAGGCGAGGAAGGTCACCAGCGCCGCGACCTCTTCCGGCTCGCAGATGCGGCCGAAGGGGATGGACTGGGTGGCCAGTTCATGCGCGCGCTCCTGGGTGACGCCCTTGTCGCGGGCGAAGGCCCGCTCGAGCGTGTCCCACCGGTCCGTGTTGACCGGGCCGGGGTTGACGGTATTGATGCGCACCCCGTACCGCCCGTACTGCTCGGCGACCGAGGAGGCGAAGTTGATGTCCGCGGCGTTCGCCACCCCGGCCGTCATCTCCCAGTAGCTGGGCTTGAGGCCGTCGTTGCCGACGACGAGAACGATCGCGCCCTCGCCCCGCCGGCGCATGTGCGGGATGACCGCGCGGACGGAACGCGCGTACCCCAGGAACTTCAGGTTGAGGCTCGACATCCACTGCTCTTCGGTCAGGTCCTCGAGCAGGCCGCCAGGGGAACTGCCCGCGCAGGTAACCAGGATATCGATCTGGCCGAACCGCTCGAGGGTGGCGTCGACGCAGCGCTGGACCTCGGCCGTCACGCTCATGTCGCCGGCGAGCGGCAGTATCGCCCGCCCGGTCTCGGCGGCGATCTTTTCCGCCGCGGCTTCGAGCGGCCCGGCGTTTCGCGCCGTGATGACGACGTCACCGCCCTCGCGGGCGAGGCTGGTGGCCACGCAGCGGCCGATGCCCTTGCTGGCGCCGGTGACGACGGCGACCTTCCCCTCGAGCCGCAGGTCCATCGCAACCCTTTCCGTCTCGCTACAGCGTCGGGCCGGGCGGGCATGTTCCCCGTCAGCACGACCGTGAGCCGGATGGTATATCAAATATCAACGTGGCGGAAGGTCCGGCTCGCCGACGCTGCGGCCGCCTCTTGACCCCTGCCCTGGCTCTGCCCACAATTGCGCCCGACAGCTCCGCGCGAAAGCCGTCACCCCACCGGAAGGGATCATCGATGACAGACAACATTTACTCGATCAGCGAGATCGTCGGCTCCTCCTCCGAGGGCATCGATGATGCCATCAGGGGGGCGGTCGTTCGTGCCTCCAAGACCCTGCACAACCTCGACTGGTTTGAGGTCGTGGGGGTGCGTGGCCGCATCGAGGAGGACGAGCGCTGCAACTTCCAAGTCACCTTGAAGGTCGGTTTCCGGCTCGATGAGCCGCCCGTCTGACCGACGAGGATCATCAGGCTGACCAAAAGGAGCCGAACCCGGCCGCCGCACCAGCCGGCGATCCGAATCCTGCCCGGTGAGCTTCCAGTCGCCCCGCGCGACCCCTTGGCCGGCCCCGGCGGCGCTAGCGCACGCTTAGGCTCGAAGGGCAAAGGGTCGAGGGAGAGGGCTGATGGGCCAGGATCAGGCGCCGGGGCTGTGGGCGCCGCAGAGGCGGGCGCTGACCGCGGGTCTGGTCCTGACCGTCACCTTCGTCGCGTCAGAGGCGCTGGCGGTGGTGACGGTGATGCCGGTTGTCGCCCGT
>JASIGD010000604.1 GCA_030045295.1 Streptosporangiaceae bacterium | reverse complement strand
GGGTAGTCGAACTGCGTGATGACCGCGCCGTCGGCGTGCCGGGTCCAGACCGGGATGTGGTCGGTCAGCGGCTCGGCGGACATGATCACGCCGGCCGCGTGCACTCCCGGCTGCCGGATCAGCCCCTCGATCCCGCGCGCCTTGTCGATGATCTGCTTGACGTCGGGCTCGGCCTCGTAGAGCGCGCGGATCTCGCTGGCCTCCTTGTACCGGGGATGCGCCTCGTCGAACACCCCGGACAGCGGCATGTCCTTGCCCAGCACGGCAGGCGGGTACGTCTTGGTGATCCGGTCGCCCAGCGCGTACGGGAAGCCGAGCACCCGGCAGGCGTCCTTAATCGCCGCCTTGGCCTTGATCGTGCCGTAGGTGACGATCTGCGCGACCCGGTCCGAGCCCCATTTCTGGGTTACGTACCTGATCACGTCGGCCCGGCCCCGCTCGTCGAAATCCACGTCGATATCCGGCATGGACAGGCGCTCGGGGTTGAGGAAACGCTCGAACATCAGCCCGTGCGTGAGGGGATCGAGGTCGGTGATGCCCATCGCGTAGGCGACGATGGAGCCTGCCGCGGAACCGCGGCCCGGGCCGACCGCGATGCCGTTGTTCTTGGCCCACATGATGAAGTCCGCGACCACGAGGAAGTAGCCGGGGAAACCCATCTGGCAGATGATGCCGATCTCGTACTCGGCCTGGCTTCTCCTCTGCTCGTCGTAGCCGCCCGGGTACCGGCGGTCCATCCCCTTCCAGACCTCGGCGGCGAACAGGTCAGCTTCGGACTCGAAGCCGTCCGGGAGCGGGAAGCGAGGCATCAGGTTGACAAATTCGAACATGCCGGTCGTGTCGATCCGGTCGGCGACGAGGAGCTGACTGTTACGGCAGCCGTCCTGCCACAGGTCGCTGCTGTCTTGGCGGTACATCTCGGCGGCGGGCCTGATGAAGTACCCGGTGCCCTCGAACCGGAACCGGTCGGCATCGGCCAGGGTCTTGCCGGTCTGGATGCACAGCAGCATGTCCTGCGCCTGGGCATCCGGCTCACGGGTGTAATGCGAGTCGTTGGTGACGACCGGCGGGATGCCGAGCTTCCTGCCGATCTCGACCAGGCCGTCGCGGACCCGCCGCTCGATGTCCAGGCCGTGGTCCATCAGCTCCAGGAAGTAGTTCTCCTTGCCGAAGATGTCCTGCCATTCGGCGGCGGCCTTGAGGCCCTCGTCGAACTGGTCCAGGCGCAGCCTGGTCTGCACCTCACCCGACGGGCAGCCGGTGGACGCCATCAGCCCGGCGGCATGTTCCGCGACGAGCTCCTTGTCCATCCGGGGGTACTTGATCAGCCAGCCTTCGGCGTAGGACCGGGAGGAAAGCCGGAACAGGTTATGCAGGCCCCGGTTGTCGCGGGCCCAGATGGTCTTGTGCAGGTAGGCACCGGAGGCGGAGACATCGTCCTTCTTCTGGTGCGGCTGGCCCCACATGATGCGGTTAGGGTTGTTTCTCGCCTCGGGCGCGACGTAGGCCTCGATCCCGATCACCGGCGTGATGCCGACGTCCTTGGCCTGCCGGTGGAACTCGGCGGCGCCGTATAGGTTGCCGTGGTCGGTCATCGCCACGTGCGTCATGCCGAGGTGCTTGACCTCTGCGAGCAGGTCCTTCAGCCGGGCGGCGCCGTCCAGCATGGAGTACTCGGTGTGCACGTGCAGATGCGCGAACGGCTCACCGGGTACCGCCATGACGAACCGCCTCCTCAGGGCACGCCGCACCCCGCCACTCCCGCAAAGGGCGGCGCGCGTGGTCATCAACCGGTGCTCTTCACAGTAGCGGAGCACGGCTGGCGGCGTAGGCCTGGCGCGCCGGCCGGGTCCGTTTTGTCCCAGACCGGGGGCGTCGAAGAGTGCGCTGGGCGGCAGAGCCCGGGTGTTGTTTGTCGAACATGCATTTGATACTAACGAGCAGGTACGACATTCCCTTCGCCGCGTGCGGTGGGATTTGCCGGCGGGCTTGGATGCCACGGGCCACGCCCAGGCCGGCACCGCGCTGACGACGAAACCGGGCGTTCAGCCCCAGCGGACCCGCACGCTGGATTGCCAGGACGCAAGAAGGCCGGCGTCTCCGGCGATGGTGACGCCCGCCTCAGCAGCGTCGCAGCGGTGCCACAGAAACAGGTAGACGCCGGACGCCGGGCCGCGCACCGTGCCGTCCGCTGGGTCGGCGGGACCCGCGCCCGCGGACCCGCGGCGAGCTTGCAGGCGCCCCGCCTCCGCGCTGATATGCCAGGCATCGCCGGTATCTGTCGTCAGGACCTGCAACGCGCCTTCGCGCCCGGCCGACGGCCGGTACTTGCGCCGCTGCCCGAACCCCGTGATCAGCTCGTCGATGCCGTCGGCGGCGAAGTGGGGCGGATACTCGGGCAGCACGCCGGTGGCGCTCTCCGCGTCGGCCCGGTGGATCGCGGTCTCGTGGGCCTGCCGCCGCGCCCAGAACGCGAGCGGGGAAGGGGCCGGCATGAACGTGGCGCACTCCAGGCCGGGATCGGCCGTGCTCAGCATCTCGACCAGCGCAGCGTGGCCCGAGCGGAACCAGGCGAGCAACTCCGGGTCGGACGTCCCGCCGCGCAGGATTTCCGCTTCCGGCGGCCCGTCGAGGACGTGGTCCGGACATTCGGTGAGGTGCCTGCCTGCCCATCGGTGGATGTACCCGGTGTGCCGGAGCAGGTCCTTGACCAGCCAGGGCGGGCAGGGCGGCACGGCCGCGTCCAGGCCGGCGCGCTCGGCCGCGTCCGCGAGCAGGTTACCGTGGCAGCGCAGCGCGTCAATGTGCTCGAAGATCTCCACGCCCGCTATTCTGCCCGGCCCGGTCAGCTCTCGGCGCGCAGGATGTCCAGGGCGTGCGCCAGGTCGGCAGGGTAGGGGCTGGTGAACGAGACCCAGCGGCCGTCGACCGGGTGGGCGAACGCGAGGCTGACCGCGTGCAGCCACTGGCGGGTCAGACGCAGACGCGCGGCCAGCACCGGGTCGGCGCCGTAGAGCAGGTCGCCGACGCACGGATGCCTGATGGCGGCCATGTGCACCCTGATCTGATGGGTCCGGCCGGTTTCCAGGTCTACTGACACCAAGCTGGCGGCGCGGAACGCCTCCAGCGTGTCGTAGTGGGTTACGCTTGGCCGCCCGTCGCTGACCACCGCGAACCTGCCGTCGCCCGACGGGTGCCTGCCGATCGGCGCGTCCACCGTGCCGCGCAGCGGATCGGGGTGGCCCTGCACGAGCGCGTGATAGCGCTTGTCCACGCTGCGCTCGCGGAAGGCCCGCTTCAGCGCGCTGTAGGCCCGCTCGCTCTTGGCCACCACCATCACGCCCGTGGTGTTCGCGTCCAGGCGGTGCACGATGCCCTGACGTTCCGCGGCGCCGCTGGTCGCCACCGTGTGCCCGGCCGCAAGCAGCCCGCCGGTGACGGTCGGCCCGGTCCAGCCGGGCGTCGGATGAGCGGCCACGCCGCGCGGCTTGTCCACCACGATGATGTCGTCGTCCTCGTACAACACGGCCAGACCTTCGACCGGACGGGGCGGTTCTGGAGCCTGCGGCGCGGACAGCGTGACCTGGAGCTCATCGCCGGCCAGCACGCGATCCGACTTCGAGGCCGGCCGGCCGCCCAGGAGCACCAGGCCAGCGCCGATGAGCTCCGCGGCCCTGGACCTCGACAGGCCGAACATCCGGGCTAGCGCGGCGTCGAGCCGCTCCCCGTCCAGGCCCTCAGGGATGGCGAGCTGGCGCTCGTCAGGGACCGTCATGGGACTTCGCGGTCTTCGACGGCGATTCCGGATAATCCGAATTCGGATAATCCGGTCCCGAGGCGCGGGCGGTCCTGGTTCCGTCCAGCCGGATACCGCGCAGGGCGAGCAGCACAACCAGGATTCCGGCGCAGACGATGCAGGAGTCGGCGACGTTGAAGACCGGCCAGTAGCGGGTCACTTCGATCCAGTCGACCACGTCACCGCGGAAGACGCCGGGAGCGCGGAAGATCCGGTCGATCAGGTTGCCGGTGGCCCCGCCGAGAAGCAGCCCGAGGGCGATCGCCCAGCCGGTGCTGCGCAGGCTGTTCGCGGCGCGCAGGATGTAAATCACCACGCCGGCCGCGATCAGCGTGAACACGACCGTGACAGATGCCCCGCCGAGGTTGAAGGCCGCCCCCGGGTTACGGACCTGCGTGAGCATCAATACGTTGCCGATCAAGTGCACCCTGAACTCGTAGGGGATCCGCGCGACGACCATCACCTTCGATACGACGTCGGCCGCAATCACGAGCGCAGCCACCCCGAGCAGCAGGCCGACCCGGCGCGGCCGCTGCCGGGTAACAGGGTCAAGAACCGGCTCGCTCAGCGGCGTTCCTCGCGCTGCTTGCACCCCACGCACAGCATCGCCCGGGGGAACGCCTGCAGGCGTGCCTTCCCTATCGGCTGGCCGCAGGATTCGCATACTCCATATATTCCCGCATCGATCCGGGCCAGGGCACGCTCGGTCTGGTCAAGCAGGTTCCGCGCGTTCTGGGTGAGGGCGAGCTCGTGCTCGCGCTCGAACGCCTTGGTCCCGGCGTCCGCCTGGTCGTCCCCGGCGTCCCGGACGGAGTCGGTGAGCCGTTCGGCGATCTCGGAGGCGGCACGGGCAATGTCAGCGCGCAGGCCGGCAGCCTCTGCCTCAAGCTCGGCACGCACCTGCTTGAGTTCGGCGTCGGTCCAGGGCTCCTCGCCCGGACGTACCGGAAGATCAGCGGTGTCAGACCGCGGAGAAGCAGTCATGTGCGGCCTCCCGTCCATGAAAAGTAAAGCGATCACCGGAGGATAATTCGCGGTGCTACGCGTGGCAAACCGATGTTCTGCGGGGTTGAGCTAATCTGGGCCGGTGCAGGGATTCGAACCGCTCCCCGCGCAGGTGGACCTGCCCGCGCTCGAGCGCGAGATGCTCGTCCGCTGGCAGGACGCGGGGATCTTCGAGCGGTCGCTGAAGCAGACAGCAGGCGGGCCAGCCTGGACCTTCTACGAGGGACCGCCCACCGCCAACGGGAAGCCCGGCGTGCACCACGTCGAGGCGCGGACCTTCAAAGACCTGTTCCCCAGGTTCAAGACGATGCAAGGGTTCCACGTCCCGCGCCGGGCCGGCTGGGACTGCCACGGGCTGCCGGTCGAGGTGGCGGTGGAAAAGGAACTCGGCCTCACCGGCAAGCGGGACATCGAGGCGTACGGGGTCGCCGAGTTCAACGCGCGCTGCCGCGAGTCGGTGCTCAGGTACGTGGACGCGTGGCTGGAGATGTCACGGCGGATGGGCTACTGGGCCGACACCGAGCACGCCTACCGGACCATGGACCCCGGCTACATCGAGTCGGTCTGGTGGTCACTCAAGGCCATCTACAGCGCCGGGCTGCTGGTCCGCGACTTCAGGATCAGCCCGTATTGCCCCCGCTGCGGCACCCCGCTGTCCGACCACGAGCTGGGCCAGCCCGACGTCTACCAGACCGTCATCGACCCGGCCATCACCGTCAGGTTCGGCCTGCGCACGCTGCCAGTGAAGGGGGAAGGGGAGGCGGGCGGGGCCCCGCCCGAGCTTGAGGGGGCCGACCTGCTCGTCTGGACCACGACGCCGTGGACGCTGGTCTCCAACACCGCGGTGGCGGTTCACCCGCAGGCGACCTACGTGGTGGCGGAGCGGACGCGGGACGGAAACCGGGTGGTGGTAGCCGAGGACCTGGTCGACAAGGTGCTCGACCACGGATGGCACGTCGTAGCCCGGTTCCCCGGACAGGCCCTGGTCGGAGCGAGCTACCACCGTCCGTTCGGGATCATAGAAATCCCTGACGCCCATGTGGTCGTTCCAGGGTCATTCGTGACCACCGAAGACGGCACCGGGCTGGTCCATCTCGCGCCCGCGTTCGGTGCCGACGACATGGACGTCTCGCGCGCGTACGGGCTGCCGGTGGTCAACCCGATCCGGCCCGACGGGCACTTCGAGGACGGCGTGCCGCTGGTCGGCGGGTTGTTCTTCAAGGACGCCGATCAGCGGCTGATCGAGGACCTCGACGAGCGCGGGCTGCTGTTCGCCTCGCACCGGTACGAGCACAGCTACCCGCACTGCTGGCGGTGCGGCACGTTGCTGCTGTACTACGCGGTGCCGTCGTGGTTCATCAAGACCACCGCGATCAAGGACAAGCTGCTTGAGCAGAACGAGCTGACGAACTGGCACCCGGCGACGGTCAAGTACGGCCGGTACGGCGAGTGGCTGCGGAACAACGTCGACTGGGCGCTGTCCCGCACCAGGTACTGGGGCACGCCGCTGCCGCTGTGGGAGTGCTCCCAGTCGCACGTGACCTGCGTCGGGTCGCTGGCCGAGCTCTCGTCGCTGGCCGGGCACGACCTGACCCGGCTCGACCCGCACCGGCCTTACGTGGACGCGATCACGTTCTTGTGCCCGGAGTGCGGGGAGCGCGCGCACCGGGTACCCGAGGTGATCGACGTCTGGTACGACTCTGGCGCGATGCCGTTTGCCCAAGATGGCGCTCCGTGGCGGAACCTGGAGGACTTCGAGGCCACCTACCCGGCGCAGTTCATCTGCGAGGCGCTGGACCAGACCCGCGGCTGGTTCTATTCGCTGATGGCCGTGGGCACGCTGGTGTTCGGGCGGTCGGCCTACGAGAACGTAGTGTGCCTCGGGCTGCTCGTCGACGAGGCGGGCCGCAAGATGAGCAAGCACCTGGGTAACGTGCTCGAGCCGCTGCCGCTGATGGAAGCGCACGGCGCGGACGCGCTGCGCTGGTTCTTCGCGGCCTCCGGCTCACCCTGGAACGACCGCCGGGTGGGGCATGACCTGCTCAACGAGATCGTCAGGAAGGTGCTGCTCACCTACTGGAACACGGCCTCGTTCCTGGTCCTGTACGCGAACACGGGCGGCTGGACGGTGCCCGAGGGCCTGGCTTCCGCGCCGGCCGTCTCGGCGCGTCCGCTGCTGGACCGCTGGGTGCTCGGCGAGCTGCACGCGCTGGTACGGGACGTCACCGCGTTCCTGGAAGGGTTCGACACGGCGGCCGCCGGGCGGCGGCTAACGGTCTTCATCGATGACCTGTCCAACTGGTACGTGCGCAGGTCGCGACGCCGGTTCTGGGACGGGCCCGGGTCTTCTGACGGGGCGGCGGCGTTCGCCACGCTGTACGAATGCCTGACCGTGCTGACGCCGCTGATGGCGCCTATTGTGCCCTTCGTGACCGACCACATCTGGGGCGTGCTGCGCCGGCCCGGCGCGCCGGAGTCGGTGCACCTGGCGTCGTGGCCTTCGGCCGAGGCCAGCCTGATCGATCCGGCGCTGTCGGCGCAGATGGCGCTGACGCGGCGGCTGGTCGAGCTGGGCCGGTCGGCGCGTTCCGGGGCCGCGGTCCGCACCCGGCAGCCGCTGCGCCGGGCCCTGATCGGGGCGCCCGGCTTCGAGGAGCTGCCCCCCGAGCTGCGGGCGGAGATTGCCGCGGAGCTGAACGTGGGGGAACTCGAGGTGCTAGGCGGCGCCGGCGGGGAACTCGTGGACTACGCGGTGAAGCCGAACTTCCGCGCCCTCGGCCGCCGGTTCGGGGCGCGGACCCCGGCCGTGGCGGCCGCCATCGCGGCGGCTCCGGCTTCGCAGGTCGCGACCGCGGTGCTGTCCGGCGGGACCGTGACGGTGACGCCTGCGGATCCGGCCGGCGGACCGGTCGAGGTCGGGGCGGACGACGTGATCGTGACCCAGACGCCACGGGTCGGCTGGGCGGTGGCCACCGACGCCGGCGAGACTGTGGCCATCGACACCGCGGTCAGCCCCGAGCTGCGCCGGGAGGGCCTCGCGCGCGAGGTCGTCAGGCTCGTCCAGGAGGCGCGTAAGCAGGACGGCCTCGATGTCAGCGACCGGATCTGGCTGCGCTGGTCGTCGGGCGACCCGGACGTGATCGCGGCCCTGACCGAGCACGCCGCGCTGATCGCCCGCGAGGTGCTCGCCGTGGACTACGGGCCTGGTGCGGCCGATGCGGAGGCGGAGGCGGGCGAGCCCGCCGCCCGGGAAGCGTGGGGGCACGTGGACGGCGATCTCGCCCTGACGTTCTGGATCAGGCGGGTGTGATCCTGGCCCGGGCGTTAAAACTCGGCGGTCTTTTCCAGCTGGTCGGGAAGGCAGGCGCGGCATGGCGTACAGCCAGCCTGCCTGGCCGCGGCGAGCGTCATCTTGCTGAGGTCGTCCTCACCCATGAAACGAATGAGGATACAGCGCGCATTGTGATAGCGCGGGACGCCCGGGACTACGGTTACTTCTCGCTGGAGGTCGGCTTGGGCCGACGCCGGCTTGGGCGGCGCGGGCGCGGTCGGCGCTGGCTTGGCCGGCGCGGTCTCGGTCGGTGGCGGAGCGGCCGGGAAGGCCTGGGTCGCGGCTGGCGTGGCACCGCTCTTGCTGCCACTGGACGCGGCTGGTTCCTGGGCTGGCTGGTCGCTGGCGGGGTGCTCGAGTTCGGCGGTCTTCTGGTCCTCGTACGCCTTCTGGTCCGCGGTCAGCGGGGAGGCGTCAGCTGGCGGACGGGTCTCGGCTGACGGCTGGTCCGCGGTGGGCGGTTCGTCCTTGGCGGAGGGCCGGTCCTGCGGGGACGGCTGGTCCTCGGGCGGCGCGGCGGGCTGCGCCGCGGGTGCGTCGTCACGCCACTCCCAGACCTGCGGGGGCGGGGC
>JASIGD010000011.1 GCA_030045295.1 Streptosporangiaceae bacterium | reverse complement strand
CCGCCGTCACTGCCCTGGGCGGCCGGCGCGAGCCCGGCCGCCACGGCCGCGGCCGCGCCGCCGCTCGACCCGCCCGCGGACCTGGACAAGTCCCACGGGGTCCTGGCCGGCGGCCCGATCTTGGTTTCGGTGTAGCAGGGCAGCCCGAACTCGGGGGTGGCCGTCTTGCCGGTGATGACCGCGCCCGCCTGCTTGATCTTGGTCACGACGTTGTCGTCGGTGTCGGGCACGAAGGTCGCGTAGGCCAACGAGCCGAGGGTCTGCCGCACGCCCGCGACCATGTTCAGGTCCTTGATCGGGAGGGGCACGCCGGTGAGCGGCGGCAGCTCGGCCGGGTCAGCCGCCTGGGCGACGGCCTTCTCCGCCGCGAGCGCCTGCTCGGAGGCGAGCTCGGCGGTGACGGTGTAGAAGGCGCCCACCCGGTCGTTGAGCCGTTGGGTCCGGCGCAGGTAATGATCGGTGACGGCGGACGGCGATAGCTCTCGCGCGCGGATCGCGGCCGCCAGCTCCATCATGGTGAGCTCATGAATCTCGCCCATGGTCGAGATCGTAAACCACGGGCAAGCCGGGCCGTTCGGCACGTACCAGGACTCGTGGCCTGCTATAAATCAGCCGGAGCCGGGCACAATCGTTGTACGTGCTAAGCGCTGAGTCCTAAGTCAGTTACGCTGAGGCGGGTGAGTACCGGATGGCGCGGCCGAAGCTGAGAAACCCCAGATCGATTCTGAGGTTCGGCCACCACCGCGGCGGCGCGACGCCAGAGCAGACGCCGGTGCACGAGGCGGCGCGGGACGGTGCCGCAGGCGGCGGCGCGGAGGCAAACGGCGGTACCGCGCGAGCGGGCGGGGCGGCCGAGGCAAACGGCGGTACCGCGCGAGCGGCCGGGCCTGCCGAGGCAAACGGCGGTACCGCGGCGGGCGGTCACGCGGAGGCAATCGGCGGTACCGCGGCGGACGACGCGACACCCGAGGGTCCGCGGGCCTGGCCGAGTGCCAACGGCGCGGCCACGGCGAGTCCCGCGGCCGCGGCGGAGGCGGCCAAGGACCAAGCCGACGTGCCGATCTGGGGCTGGGCGGCCGCGGAGGAACCGGCTGAGCCGGGCGAGGCCGGCCACGGCTTCCCGCGCGACGTACCCGGCGGAGAGGCCGACGCCAGCGCGGGGTCCGCGGGAGCAGCGGGGTCCGCGGGAGCAGCGGGGTCCGCGGGGTCTGCGGATGCCGGGCATTCGCCGGAACCCGTGGTCACGACGGCCGTGGCGGACGGCGACGAGCCGCGGCGGGAGGGCATCGGCCAGCACCTGGGCAACCTGGCGCACCTTTCCGCCGACCCGCGGAAGCGGGCCTGGCAACGGCGGGCGATCATCGCGATCGTCGTCGGCGTGGCGTTCTCGATCGTGGTCTCCTGGCGGTGGGGGCTGACGCTAGCCGTGCTCGCCGCCATCGCCGATACCATCTACCGGTCCAGGACGACCTTCACCGGGCAGGGGACGGCCCAGCTGAGCGCCGCCCAGCGGCGCACCCGCAGGCAGCTGGGCAGGCTGGCCCATTCCGGTTACCGCGCCATGGACAACGTGCCCATCCCGGGCACCGAAGATCAGATCGATCACCTGGTGATCGGGCGCGCGGGCGTGTTCTCCATCGACTCAGAGGCCTGGGACAGGCGGCTGCCGCTGCGGCCCAGGCTTGGCCGCGAACTGTGGCACGGGCCGCACAACATGAGTGACCGGCTGGAGCACGCCCGCTGGGAATCTCAGCGCGCCACCGAGCTGCTGTCCGGCGCGCTCGGCAGCCGGGTCGACGTCCGGCCGGCGATGGCGCTCTACGGGCCGAAGTTGGCCTGGAACGTCGTGACCATCGGGGACGTCGACGTGTTCAGGGGTCCGCAGCTGCGCAAGTACCTGCGCGGGCGGGCCCGGCAGAACCGGAGCCACCGGCTGAGCGCCAGTGACATCGAGCGGATCGACAAGGCCGCTCACGAAGCGTTCGCGCAGAGCCCGCTGGCAGACCCGCCGTCCCGGTAGGCTGGTGATCCTGATCACCGCAGTTTTATCCAGCTTTTGCCATTCGACGGAGGGGAGACCGGTATGCCGCCGCTTCGGTCCCGCACGGTCACGCACGGCAGGAACATGGCAGGCGCCCGCGCCCTGCTGCGCGCCACCGGGGTAGCCAGAGAAGACATCGGCAAGCCGATCATCGCGGTCGCGAACAGCTTCACCGAGTTCGTCCCCGGGCACGTGCACCTGCGCGAGGTCGGCCAGGTGGTGGCGGACGCCATCCGCGCGGCCGGGGCGGTGCCGCGGGAGTTCAACACGATCGCGGTGGACGACGGCATCGCCATGGGGCACGGCGGCATGCTGTACTCGCTGCCGAGCAGGGAACTTATCGCCGACTCGGTGGAATACATGGTGAACGCGCACTGCGCGGACGCCATGATCTGCATCTCGAACTGCGACAAGATCACACCGGGCATGCTGATCGCCGCCATGCGGCTGAACATCCCGGCCGTGTTCGTGTCCGGCGGCCCGATGGAGGCCGGCGCGCCGGCCGGGCTGGCCGCCGGATCCGGGCGCAAGCTCGACCTCATCGACTCGATGGTCGCCTCGGCGGATCCTTCGGTGTCCGACGAGCAGTTGCTCGCGATGGAGGAGTCCGCCTGCCCGACGTGCGGTTCCTGCTCGGGCATGTTCACGGCGAACTCGATGAACTGCCTGACCGAGGCGATCGGCCTGGCGCTGCCCGGCAACGGGAGCACGCTCGCGACGCACTCGGCGCGGCGCGGGCTGTTCGAGCGGGCCGGCCAGGTGATCGTGGACATCACCCGCCAGTACTACGCCGACGGGGATTACTCGGTGCTGCCGAGGTCGATCGCCAGCCGGGATGCGTTCGAGAACGCGATGGCGCTCGACGTGGCCATGGGCGGGTCGACCAACACGATCCTGCACCTGCTGGCCGCCGCCCACGAGGCCGGGGTCGACTTCGGGCTGAAGGAGATCGACGAGCTCTCCCGCCGGGTGCCGTGCCTGTGCAAGGTCGCGCCCAGCAGCTCCTACCACCTGGAAGACGTGCACCGGGCCGGCGGCATCCCGTCGATCCTCGGCGAGCTCGACCGCGCCGGGTTGCTCAACCGCAGCGTGCGTACCGTGCACAGCGGGTCGCTCCGCGAGTTCCTCGACGCGTGGGATCTCGGGTCTGCGTCGGTCACCAAGGAGGCGGTCGAGCTGTACCACGGCGCGCCGGGCGGGGTCCGGACCACCCGGCCGTACTCGCAGTCGGCCCGCTGGGACAGTTTGGACACCGACCGGGCAGGCGGCTGCATCAGGGACGCGGCGCACGCCTACACGGCCGACGGCGGGCTCGCCGTGCTGAACGGGAACCTCGCCCCTGACGGCGCGATCATCAAGACCGCCGGGGTGCCCGAGGAACTGTGGCGGTTCTCCGGGCCGGCGGTCGTATTCGAGAGCCAGGAAGACGCGGTCGCGGGCATCCTGGGCGGCGCGGTCCGCGCTGGCGACGTGGTGGTCATCCGCTACGAGGGCCCGCGCGGCGGGCCCGGCATGCAGGAGATGCTGTACCCGACCAGTTTCCTGAAGGGCAAGGGACTGGGCCGGGCCTGCGCCCTGATCACCGACGGGCGGTTCTCGGGGGGGACTTCGGGCGTGTCGGTGTGCCACGTCGCGCCGGAGGCGGCGGCGGGCGGCGCGATCGCGCTGGCCG
Organism: Streptosporangiaceae bacterium; assembly: GCA_030045295.1. Next base: position 3,442 of record JASIGD010000011.1, on the reverse strand, counting down.
AAAACGGCGACATCGTGGTGATCGACATCTCGCGCCGTGAGCTCAGGCTGGACGTGCCCGACGACGAGCTCGCCGCCCGGCGGGCCCGGGTACTGGCCTCGCTGGGCTCGTACCGGCCGACCGACAGGCAGCGGCCGGTCAGCGCGGCCCTGCAGGTCTTCGCCGCGATGGCCACGTCGGCCTCCACCGGCGCCGCTCGCGACGTCACCCTGATCGCCCATCCGGACAAGTGAGCCCGCGCTGAGCCAGGCGTCGTCGCGCGGGACCGGGGGTTTCGTGCGCCCGGCCCGCGCGGGCGACGCCCCCAGCCTGGCCCGAGTCCAGGTGGCCAGCTGGCGGTGCGGCTACGCCGGAATCGTTCCTGACGCGCTGCTGGCCGAGCTGACCGGCGACGAGGCCGAGAACCTGTGGTGCGACCGGTGGCGGGAGGCGATCACCAGCCCGCCGACCAGCAGGCACCGGGTGCTGGTCGCGGTCGAGGAAACTCCGCCCCGGGCGGTCGTCGGGTTCGTCTCCGCCGGCCCGGCCACGGACGCCGACCGCTGGCCGGGGACCGACGGCGAGCTCTACGAGCTGCGCGTCGCCCCGGAACAGACCGGGCACGGACACGGCAGCAGGCTCTTGCACGCCGCCGCGGATACGCTCGCCCAGGACGGCTTCCGCACCGTCTCCATCTGGGCACTGGCGGCAGACGAGGCGTTGCGGCGCTTCCTCGAGTCGTCCGGCTGGGCCGCCGACGGCGCCCGGGGCGAACTGGACGTGGGCACGAGCGTTGCTGTTGTGCGGCTGCACACGGCCATCAGTGAATAACCGGCCAGCGGGCGTCCTCTAAGATCTGGGCGTGGCTGATGCTCGGGAATGGCTGGCCGGCACGCGGCCGAGGACCCTTCCGGCGGCCGTGGTTCCGGTACTGATCGGCTCGGGAGTCGCGGCGGGGTACGGCGAGTTTTCCTGGTGGCGGGCGGCCCTCGCCCTCCTGGTCGCGCTGGCCTTGCAGGTCGGGGTCAACTTCGCCAACGACTACAGCGACGGCGTGCGGGGCTCCGACGCCAAGCGGGTCGGGCCGGTCCGGATGGTCGCCGCGGGGCTCGCACGGCCCCGGCAGGTGATGGCGGCGGCGTTCGGGTCTTTCTTCGTGGCCGGCGCGGCGGGGCTGGCGCTGGCGGCCGTCGTCTCGTGGTGGCTGCTGGCCGCGGGCGTGGCCTGCATCGCAGCCGGCTGGTTCTACACCGGCGGCCCCCGGCCCTACGGATACATCGGGCTCGGCGAAGTCTTCGTATTCGTGTTCTTCGGCGTGGTCGCGGTGGTAGGCACCGCGTACGTGGAGATGTTGCGGTTCAGCTGGCTGGGCCTGGCTGCCTCGGTGCCAGCCGGGCTGCTGGCCTGCGCCCTGCTGATGGTCAACAACCTGCGGGATATCCGCACCGACGCGCAGGCGGGCAAGCGGACGCTCGCGGTCCTGCTCGGTGACGCGCGCAGCCGGATAGCGTACGTGCTGATGCTGTTGCTGCCCTTCTGCTGCGCGGCGCTGATCGGCTTTATCCGACCGTTTGCGCTGATCACCCTCGTCACGGCGCCGCTGGCGTGGATCCCCGTCCGGTCCGTCCGGGCGGGCGCGACGGGCCCGGCCCTGATCAAGGTGCTGGGACAAACCGGACGGCTGCAGCTGGCCTTCGGGATCGCGTTCGCGATCGGATTGGCCATCCACGGCTGAGCCGGCCGACACGGATCGGCCTCGAACCAGGCCGAGATCGGCGATTCCGGGCGTGGCCTGGCGCCAGACGAGGGACACTTGATAGCAAATGCGCGGTATCAGCGACGTAGCGGCTGCTGGCGCGGTACCCTGCCCCGTAATCCCAGGTGATGAGGTGCGGGCGCGGGGCGGTGCCTGAGCCCATGTGTTCAACGGGAAGGTGCCCAGTTGCAAGCCCGGGGAATATGGTCGGCCGGACAGGGCGACGACAAGGAGCGGTTTCTGGCCGACCTTCGTGCGCTGCGCGACGAGGCTGGGCTGGGCTATGACGAACTCGCGGCGCGGGCCCATTACCCGAGCGGCGTCCTGCAGGAAGCAGAATACGGGTCCTCGCTGCCGAGCCTGCCGATCCTGGCCGCTTACGTCCGGGCTTGCGACGGAAACGTGCCCGACTGGGAAGAACGGTGGCGGTTCCTCGGTTTCGAGGCCGGAGCCGAACTCGGCCTCCCGGTCAGGCCCGCCGGCGCCAGCCCGGCCGCCGTCGCCGGGGCCCGCGCGGGCGTCAGCGTGGCGCCGCCGGACGCGTACGACCCCGAGCGGATCAGGGCCGCGCTCAGGGGTCAGCGCGAGCGCACGGAGCAGGCCGTCCACCAGGTAACCGCGACCGCGAGCCTGGCGAACTGGGACGCCACGCCCGTGCCGAGCGGCGCGCCGGACAGTTCCAACGGCAACCATCACGGGGGACCCCAGAGCGCCGGGCAATTCGACGACCGGGTGACCAGGACGCCCGATCAGGCCGAAAGCCCGCCAGCCATCCGGCACGATCCGTTCTCCACCTCCTGGCTGCAAGACAGCGAACTGACGACGCCGCCGCCCCAGGACGCCCGGCTCGCGTCGCAGGAACCGGTCAGCAGCGAGCGGGCCTGGCGGCCGGCCGACGTGGGGGGCACGCGGTACGAGCCCGCCGACGGCGGACCGGGACCGCAGCGGGACGAGGACCGACCGGCGTCGCCGGCGCCGACGGATTTCTGGACGCCCGCGGCTGCCGCGACCGCGCCCGCCGACGCGCAACGGCCAGGCCCTGCGCTGTCACCAGCCGACGAGCAGCCCGTCCCCCCACCGTCCTGGCCCCCGCCCGCTGAGATCCCGGCAAGCCCCGCGCCGGGTCCGGCTCAGCGGGCGGTACCTGAATTCCCGCGCCGCTCCGTACCCGATCCGCGACAGGGCGCCGCGCCGGCCGCTGCCGCGGCACCGCAAGCCGCGGCCAAGTCCGAAACCCCGCAGCCGACGTCCGCTTCGCCCAGCGGGTCCCGCAGCGACCGGCTCTTCCCGCTGCGGCTGCTGGTGGTCATCGTCGTGGCCGCGCTCATCGGCAGCGTCCTGGTGATGCTGCTGCGGTAGTCAGATCGCGGTTTCGCTGCCGTTGGCGGACGGGGTGTCGCCTTCCTGCGTTCCGTCGGAGGTGTCGGCCTGACCGCCGTTGGCCAGGCCCAGGGAGTTCGCGCCGCTGGCGGGATCGCTGACACCCAGCGAACCGACGAAGCTGGCGCCCGGAACGGTGGCGGCCAGCATGGCCTCGACGGTGTCGGCTGCCGGTGCGACACTGGCCCCCGGTGCGGCGTCGGCGGACGGCACCGTATCGAGCCCAGGGGCGGCGTCGGCCGTCTGGGCGGCGTCGGCCGTCTGGGCGGCGTCGGCCGTCTGGGCGGTTAGCGCGGGCTTCGCGTCGGCGGCGGGCACGGCGGGCGG
>JASIGD010000603.1 GCA_030045295.1 Streptosporangiaceae bacterium | reverse complement strand
TGTTGCTTATTTGTACCGGTGGATGGAGACGCCCGGCGGGCGGATCCTGCGGCAGCGACCGGTGCGGCCGATGTCCGTTGTAATGATCGGTGTACTCACCAAGGACCAGCCACAGGTGCCGTTCGTCGGCGATCAGCATCTGGTCCAGGCACTCTCGGCGGGCGCTGCCCACCCAGCGCTCCGCGATCGCGTTGGATCGCCTCGTCAGCTACACCCGATGCAGATGACCGATACCGCCGGGTGCGGGTAACGCACCCGTTCCATCCGCTGTATGGCCGGGACTTCGAGTTCGTCGCCACGGGCAGAACCGGGGTGAGGACCGGGTCCACCTGCACGACGAGGACGGGGAGCTGTTCTCGCTGCCAGCGGGGCGGACTGATGCGGCGGCGCTGGACCCGTTCGTGGTGGTCGCGACGGGGCGCTGCCCGTTCACGGCTGATGGCCTGCTGGCTGCCGCGCGCTCGGCCGCTCCGAACCGGCGAGGTCGTCAGGGACAAACTGATCTGACGATGTTCAGCAGATCGCAGCGGCCGGCGCTGGCTGCGCGAATTACGCCCATTTCGAGCAGTGCGCACACCGTCGGCAGCTGTAGCGCTGGGGCGCGGCACACGCACCCGGACCTTGCAGCACACACGGCCTGAATGGAACGATACGTTTCGTCAGGCCCGGCCCGAGGCCGCCCTGCGAGACGTGAAGCTGTTACCAGGCGGCCGGATTACGCCGTGGCAATCAAACCGGAGGGAAAGCAGTGCGTATCACCGGAAAGTGGCTGGCAGTTGTAGTCGCAGCGGCCGCCGCAGTGACAATGACGACGACCGCATGGACAAGCTCGGCGGCGCCGCTTGAAAGTAAGATCATCGACCTTGAATACAAGGTAACGGGTCAGCCTGCACGAACGCTTCTGAGCATCAGCTTCGAGACGGCGGTGCAAAACACGGGCTTGATAGCCGAGGCGCCTGCGGGAGGGATCAAAGTGCTGTCGGTAACCGGTAGAGGCGACCTGAAAGTCGCCCCGACCAACAGCATGCCGCTCGATGCCGATATCACCCAGTTCCTGACCGTGACCACGGCAACAGTATCGGGAACTGCTGATATCCCGGCGGGGACATTGGTGACGCTAACCAACGTCACCAATGGCAAGACGATCACGTTGACCGGTGGCCCGTTTTCGATCCCCACGGGAGGGTTACAGAACACCGGCCCTTGCCGTCATCTCGGTCGGGCTAAGTTCGAGATCCGGATCACCTAGCGGCAGCGCAAGGATCTCGCCTGCTGCTGAGAGCGCAGGATAGGCAAGAGTGCTGGACCAGGCTATCTATCCACTATTAGAAGAATAGTGTTCAATTCGAAGATAGCTAGAAATATGTGATCCGATGACTCTCCGCCTGCCGGATCGGGAGCCAAACTGGGAGCCCACCGTACGATCAGTGAGGGTGGCCCGGAGCTCTGACATCCGGCATTCCCGTCGCAACTGCTGCCCCAGACTGCGGGAGTCGGCGTCGGCCGAATCTAACGCGACGACGCCCCGCGGCTCGTCGCGGCTAACACCGTGAGGCAGGGATCGGCAGGCACGCGAGCCCAGCTAGTCAACGTCACAGGGTTTGACTGCCAGCTGTGATTAGTGAGGTACGCATGGCCGTATCGGAGCGATTGTTTAAACGTAGCCATGTGCTGCGGGCCGTCTCCCCAAGGGTACATGCTGCCTTCTGGCTGGTCCCTTTGGAGCGGTGTGCAGGGGGTCCGGTAAGGTGCCTGGTACAGAAGCGGGGCACCCTGACCTTGGTCAGGCCCGCCTGAGACACGCCGGGCTGTGCGCGTCGGCGGCAGGACCAGCGACGTTTTACGTGCGCAGTGCGCAGGGATGGTTGCATGCCTGAACATCATGCGGGCGGCGCCCGCCGCCGGTTCGCGGCATCCGCGAGACCCGCAAGCATCTAGCGATCTCCTGGTCCCTGGCGCCTCCCTCAATCAGTTCCGCCGCGGCCAGCCGCACCCGCTCGCGGCGGGTCCGTTCCGCATTGGTCGGCCCGCCGCCATCGAGCTACCTTACGGTTCCGGCATAGCACATGACGCGCCCCCATCGCCGGAGCCGGTAATCCGCGCAGTTGAAGGTCATATTAGATGGACGTGACCTGGCGGTCGCCGACGGTATATCCAGTCTGTGCGGCTGGTTGGCGGAGGCTCAACGGAGGCTGCTTGCGAGCTTGATTGCCTCCGAACGGTTGACCTTGCCATTAGCATTCTTGGGCAGTGCCGTAACGGTGAATACGTACTGCGGAATCTTGTAGTCAGCCAGCCGTTCGCTCAGGCGGTTTCTGATGTCTTGCTGATTCAGGGCTGTACCGGGCTCGCTGACTACGAGGGCGACCGGTATTTCGCCAAGGTCGTCGTGTGGTATTGGCAAGACCGCCGCCTCGATGATTCCGGGGAGTTCGCAGAGCGCTGACTCTACTTCGTACGGCGCGACTTTCTCGCCTCCCCTGTTGATGAGATCATCAGCTCGGCCGATGATCGTGATCAAGCCCTCTTTGGAGCGGCTCGCTAGGTCGCCGGTTTTGAGCCAGTCGCCGTTCAGCTTGGCGGCTGTTGAGGTCGGGTCATTCCAGTATCCGACCATGACTGTGGGCGAGTTGACTTCTAGTTCGCCGGTGGCGCTGATTCGGTCGAGTGTGCCTGGAACTGGGATTCCGACGGCTTCCGGGTGGCCGTCGCAGAGGTCGTGCGGCATGTAGTGGGTGATGCTCGTTGCCTCGGACATCCCGTAGCAGTTCACTGGGCGGGCGTTCGGGATCAACTCACGGAGCCTGCGCACGGTTGCTGGTGGCATAACAGCACCGGCGTAGGCCAGCCATGGGTTGACGGCGCGTGCGGATCCCAGGCGCCCGAAGTAATTCAGCATCCGCGTGTACATGGTCGGCACGCCTATCAAGTAGCTGTAGGCGCCTTCGCTGATTCTGCGCGCGATCACCTCGGCGTTGAACCTGCGGTACACGTCTAGGTGACCCCCGGCGACAATCGCGTGCCCGAGACCGTCGATAAAGCCGGTGTTGTGGAAGAGCGGGACGACAACCGCGGTCCGCAGCATCGGCGAGGAGTTGAAGAGTCCCGCATAGGTCAGCGAAGCCCGGAGCATCGCCTGGTGCGTCAGCATTACGCCTTTGGCTCGCCCGCTCGTGCCGGAGGTGTAGGTAATGGCTCCGACGCTGTCGGGTTTCGGCAGGATTCCGTCGCGCCTTCCTTGCACCGGAACGTCCGAGACATGCAGCAAGGTCTTGTCCCGCAGGTCGTCGATGGCGGGCGCGCTTCTGCCGTCGTGGACAACGGCCGCCGGGGAGCAGTCGGTCAGTGCGCTCCGGAGTTCGGCAGCTGACCAGCGGGTGTTGAGCGGAACCACTATCGCGTCGGCGAGGGCCGCGCCTAGAAACGCGACCGGCCAGTGCCATGAGTTCTCTAGTAGCAGAGCGACTCGGTCACCCGCGAGCACGCCCGCCCGCCGTAGCAGTTGCGCGAGCCCGGTCATGCGCTGCGACGCCTCAGCGTAAGTCAGCGATATGCCGGTGGCCGTGTCGGTAACGAAAGGTGCCTGAGGCTGTTGTGTGACGTGATGTAGAAGGATCTCGGCCAGCGAGTTGGCCACGGCGGCCTCTATTTGCTGTGATGCTCCGGTCGGTTGAATTGCTGCAGCTGCTCAGGCTGAATGATCATCGGCCAGCCCGTCACCTACGATCCGCAGCGCGAACTCCGAGTACGACGCGGCGATGTCCTCGATGCTGCGCGGACCTCCCGGGCGGTACCACAAGCTGACCTGGTTACACATCCCGAGGATCGCATAGGTAGACAACTTGGCATCGGCGGCGCTGAAGATGCCTTCTGCGACGCCGCGTTCGATGACGTGCTCGAAGCAATGCTGGTAGCGGTCCCGCTTCTCGATCAGGATGGCCCTGTTGCCCGGCTCTAGGCTGCGCAGCTCGACATCTCCGACCATCCATTCGCGCGGCCTTGTCGTCACCAGCCGAATGAAGTGCCGCACCAGGCCCGCCAGTTGCGCCCGAGTGCCTGACTCGGTATCGAGCACCTCCTGGGCGCTGGCCAGTAGGTCATCCATGGTGTGGCCGAGCACCGAGAACAGCAGTTCCTGCTTGTTGGCGAAGTGATGGTAGAGGCTGGCGGGCTGGATGCCGACAGTTCTCGCGATCTCCCGGAGTCCGGTTCCGTGGTAGCCCTCGGTGTAGAACAGGTCGGCTGCCACTTGCTCGATCTGGCGTACGCGATCCCCGCTCTTCACGCCCAAACTCTACCCAAAGGGCACCTTGGCGGATCGCGCCCGCCAGCACGAGCGTGCATCGCCCTGGCGGGCGGAGTCGCCTCGACCCGCATCGGCACCTCCCACGTTCTCCGCTGCCGCCACCGGGCTGGGTCGGCTACAGCTACCGCTGGGGGATTGACAACATCCCGTTCCGAGCGAGAGTCTAACGTACGTTCGTTAGGTTAGAAAGAGGTTGACCCATGGCCGGTGATCTTCCGACACGCTCGAACCGAACCTCGCTGCTGCCTAACGCGGTAGGCCTGGTCGCGGTGGTCCTGTTTGCCATCACGACCGCCGGCCCGGCACTGAGCGCCGACAGCGGACTGGTTGTCAGCACGTCGTATGCGGGGGGATCGACGCCGCTGGCGGTGCTGCTGGCGACGGTCGCGATACTCCTAGTTGCCGCTAGCCTCGGGCAGCTCGCCCGGTACCTGCCGTCAGCCGGAGGTCTGTACACCTATACAAGCCACGGTCTCGGGCGGCTCATCGGCTTCCTGGCCGGCTGGCTGCTCATTCTCGGGTACGTCCTGATCCCGCCCTTGGTGATTCTTGTCTTCGCCTACGTCTCGCAAGCCAACCTGACCGCTAATGCGGGCGCACCGACCTGGATCTGGGTTCCGATTGCCCTGGCAGTGACCTTCGTGGGGTGGGCACTGACGGTCCGGGGCGTGCGCATATCGACGCGGGCCGGCGTCGTTCTGGGCGCCCTGGAGATACTCATCTTCGTGGCATTTGCGATCAACCTGATCGCGCTGGCTGGCTCGCATAACACGCTGCGCGTGTTCGAGCCGGGCGTCGGCAACACCGACGGGATGGGCTCTGTATTCGTTGCCATGATCTATGCGGTACTAGCGTTCGTTGGCTTCGACGGCGTGGCCAGCATGGCCGAGGAAGCCCGCCAGCCCAAGCGCAACATCCCGCGGGCCCTGATCTGGTCGACGGTTGCGATGGGCGTGTTCTGGGTCTTGTGCTACTACGCCGCGGTCGTCTACTTCGGGCCAGATAAGGTGGCCGATCCTGTGCATGGCTTCGCTGTCCTCAACGGCGGGGACCCGTGGGGCGGACTCGCCCACCGGCTGTGGGGAGGAGCGTGGCTATTGATACTGGTGGCCGTGCTCAGCAGCGCGTTCGCCAGCTCCACAAACAGCGCCAATGCGGGCACTAGGATCGGCTTCTCTCTCGGCCGGAGTGGTCTTTTCCCCAGGCCGCTGGGCCGGGTGCATCCTCGGTTCCGCACGCCGCACGTCGCGCTGACGGCACAGGCCGTCCTGACAATCGCGATCATGCTCGGCCTCGGTTACGGCCTCGGCAGCCCGGAGGCCGCGTTCGCATTCATTGGCACTATCATCACGATCTTGTTCGTCGTGGTCTATGGCATCGTCTGCGTGGCCTGCATCGCCTATTTCTCGACCGAGCGCCGTGACGTATTCAATCCCGTCTTGCACCTGCTGATCCCATTGCTCGGTGTGCTGCTCATGGTGCCCGTGCTGATCGCGAGCTTCGGGATCAACTTCGGAAATCTTGGCATCGCACCGCTGGCCGGATCGCTGCGCTGGGCGCCGCTAACCGCCGGGATCTGGCTCGTGCTGGGCCTGGCGACGCTGATCGGCCTCCGTGGCCGTGACCCCGCCCGCTTGGCCAGAATGCGTGACTTGTTCGTTGAGGATATCGGCTCGGCTGACGTCGCGGTGTCGCCGCCGCCGGTCGAGCCGGGCAACTCCCTGACCTCGTGAGCGCAGCATCAGCCCGTTACCCAGAAGGCCGGGAGGTAACCCTGAACCGGATGGACTTCGGCCTCGGCCCGTGCCCGGTATACAGTGGCCGGCTGGGAACGCCAACGCTATCTTGAAATGGTATGAGAGTTTCGCGAGTTTCTCCTCCCAGCGGCCCCTGAGCTTCAGATAAATGGAGTGATAAGTTATGGTACTCAGGACATCGGAGAAGTACCTTGAGGATCTGAAGGCCCAGTCTCCAGAAATCTATCTGCAGGGCTCACGCGTGGATGACCGCAGTAAGCATCCGGCCTTCCAGTCCACAATCACAGCATGGGGGACCTTTCTGTACGACTCGGCAACGGATTCCGAGCTTCAGGATCATGTGCTTGCGGACGGCCTAAACGGCAAAGTTCACCGATTCTGGCACATCCCGTCTTCCCAGCAGGAGCTGGTTGAGAGCTTCGAGACGACATGGCGAATTGCGGAATATTCGCCATCGGGGAGCTATACGCGCCTTGGCCGGGACCAATTGGCAGCTCTGCGCGTCGTGACGAGGAGCATCGACACTGATCTGGGCACTGAGTATGGTGCCCGCCTGGAGACTTTCATTGAGAGATTCCAAGACCAGATGCTCATGACGGCGGCGGCTATGACTGATCCGAAGGGTCATCGGCAGCGCCGCCCTCGTGAGCAGCAGGATCCCGATGCATATCTACGCATCGTGGATCGAACCAACGACGGGATTGTCGTTCGGGGAGCCAAGGCACACGTGGCCGGAGCGGTGGCTGCGGAGGAGATCATCGTTCTGCCCGGCAGGGCGCTTGTTAAGGACGAGGGGGATTATGCGGTAGCATTTGCAGTCCCGGTGGACACTCCAGGTCTTAAGCTTATCTCCCGTGACGGGCAAAGAACGCCGAGTGCCGAAGCGGCCCCGGTGTCGCACCGCGATATGATTATCGATTCACTGCTGGTATTCGACGATGTCGTAATACCAAGCGAGCGAGTGTTCATGGCCGGCGAGACCGAATATGCTAGCGTCGTCGCTTCGCTGTTCCCTGATCTAATTCGCCAAGGTTACCTTGCGACCGATGTAGGCCGAATTAACGGTTACCTGGGCGCTGCGCTCCTAGTGGCGGAGGCGAATGGAATCTCGACGGCGAGCCATGTACGCGGAAAGCTAGCGGAAATGGCGAAGCTTCGCAGCATAATATACGGCCTCGGAGTCGCATCATCGTACCAGGGGAAGGTACTCTCTCCGGGGGTAGCTGTGCCTGATCCGGTTCTGACGGCGGCTGGCCAGCAGTTTGCGCGGGAAGCCCAGTACACATGCCTCCGGCATATGATCGACCTTGCTGGGGCTGGAATCATTACCATCCCTGCGGTCACCGATTCACAAGATCCGTCATTGGCGCCGTATATAGAGAAGTACTTTACGGGGGCAACCGCAGGCCGGGATCGCATCCGGGCGCTGCGCCTGGCCCACGATCTTGCGGCTTCGCCATACGCAGCTTGGTGGAGCGCAGAGACGACGAACCGCTCCGGCTCGGCGGCTGCGGAGGTGCTGCAGATGATGAGAGAGTACGATTTCGCTCATCACGAACGCCTTGCTCGCCGCCTTGCGGGATGATCTAACGTTCGATTACAGAGCTTGAAATGCCAGAGTCCGTAATGTGACCCGACTCGAGAAGGTGGACTGCGCGTTGTAATTAGTCAGGTACGCTTGGTCGTATCGGAGAGATTGTTAAAGGCCATCTGGCCATGTGCCGCCGGTGCCGTCTCCCTCCTAATGCGTCGGTTGCGGATCCCGCGGTCAACTGGGCAAGGTAGGCGGCGGCTCGCCGGTCCACCTCGGATACGGGATCGGCGTAGTGCCGCAGCGTGGTGGCCCCGCCGCTGCCATGGCCGAGGCGCGCTGCGGTGTTGCGCAGGTCGAACCGGGCCGCGAGCAGCTGGCTGGCGGTGTAGTGCCGCAGCCCCTTGATGTTCAGCTTGACCCCGACTGCGGCCGCCAGATCGCGCGCTTTGTGCGAGGCCCAGTCGGGATTCCACGGGGTGGCGCCTGCCGGGTCGTTCGAGAAGACGTAGGCGTCCTGGTGCAGCTCAACGCCGACATCAGCCAGGCGGGCGCGGACCGCGCCCAAGTGCTCGCCGATCATCGCGCAGGTCACGTGGTCGATGGCGAGGTACCGGTCCTGATGGGTCTTGGTGTCCTTACGGACCCGGCGGCCGCCGACCACGACGTAGCTGAAGGCGATGTGGAGAATCCCCTTGCCCAGGTCAACGTCACAGGCCTGCAGCGCGCACAGCTCGCCCCGCCGCGCGCCGGTGATCGCGACCAGCCAGAGATACAGCGCCATCTCCGGGTGAGCCTTTCGGCCCTCGGCGATTACCTTCGCGACGTCCGCGGGCGACGTGGCGGGCAGTGGCCGTCGCGAGGCGGCCGGGGGCCTGGCTGACTCCGCGGGGTTCCAGGCGATCCATTCCCAGCGTTTCGCTGTGGCAAAGGCGCCGGACAAGATGCTGTGGATATTCCGGATCGTCTTGGCCGTCATCGGCTTGCACACGTGCGGCTGGCATCCCGCGCGCTTGCAGTCATGGCCGCGAGAACGCGCAGCCAGGCCGGACCGCAGGCCCGGCGTAACGTCGCCGGCCACCACTGCGGTCCGGCCCTGGCGGACGACGATCAGGTCCTCGCCGGCCAGGACGGCCACAGCGTGCTGCAGTGTCGCCACCGGGACGTCCTGCAGCACGCTCATCTCACGGACCGAAGGCAGCGGGTCGCCCGCCGCCAGCATCCCGGAGCCGATCGCGTCCCGGATCGTGTCCGCCACCTGCTGCCAGGCAGGCCGACGGCTGGC
>JASIGD010000602.1 GCA_030045295.1 Streptosporangiaceae bacterium | reverse complement strand
CCCTGCTCCAATCGCGGCTCAAGCGTCCGGTGGCGGACCAGATCGTGACGATGCTCGTCCGCTCCGCGCGCGGCAACCCGCTGGCGTTGCTGGAGCTGCCAACCAGCCTCACCGATCGCCAGCTCGACGGGACAGACCCGATCGCGGGGCCGCTGCCGGCGAAGGGAGCCGTCGAGGCATCGTTCCGTGCGCGGGTGAGCCAGCTATCAGCCGAAATCCGGCTGGCACTACTGCTCGCCGCGGCTGAGGAGAGCGGCGACATGCACACGCTCCAGCCGGCGCTTAAGCAATGCGGTGTGCCGATGGCCGCGTTCCAAGACGCCGAAGACGCGGGGCTGGTCCAGCAGGCCAATGGCGCAGTCGTCTTCCGCCATCCCCTGGTGCGTTCGGCGGTCTACCGGTGCGCCACCCGCGGCGAGCGGCAAGCCGCGCACCGGGTCCTAGCGGCGGTACTGGACGACCCGATTCGCGGCGCCTGGCACCGGGCGCTAGCAGCTGACCGCGCTGATGAGTCGATTGCCGCCGAACTGGACGCCGCAGGCGCGCAAGCCGTGCTCCGCGGCGCGAACGCGACCGCGGCGACCGCGTACGAGCGTGCCGCCGAGCTCAGCCAGCAGGCTCCCGGCCAGGCACGCCGACTCATCTCCGCCGCGCAGACCTCGCTCGCCGCTGGCTTCCTGGACACTGCGGTCACGCTCGCCGAGCGGGCACGGCCGCTAGTAACCGATCAGGCCGATGCCGCTGACCTCGAGGTCATCTGTGCCGCGGTCTGCTCCAAGCAGGGCTCGCCGGCGGATACGTTCACCATGCTCCGCAACGCCGCCACCGCCCTGGCCGAGCAGAAGCCGGAGCGAGCGCTGGAGATGATCGCGCTGATGGTCTTGACCGCTTCCGCGGGCGGGTGGGTGCCGCAGGGAATCACCGACGGCCGCGAAGTGATCGGTCGGGTCAGCGGCGGCGGCACCCTGCACGACTTCATGCGCGCGTTCCTGCACGGAGCAGGTGCCCTGCTCGATGCTGACACCTCGGCCGCCGCCGCCCTGTTCAACGAAGCGCTGCATATCGAAGCGAGCCTGGCAGCCAGCCCGCTGGCCACCATGATGGCCGGCCTGATCGGCATGTGGATCGCCGACTTCGCGCCGGCGCGGGACCGTTTCGCGCGCGTGGTGGCCCAGCGCCGGGCCGAAGGATCGCTTTCGGAGTTGGCGGGGGCGTTGTTCCTGCTCGCGGCGGGCGAGATGTGCGCCGGCCGCACCCAGGCCGGGTTCGACGCCTCCGCGGAAGGGCTCGAGCTCGTGCGCCAGCTCGGCTCGGCAAACGACGAGGCCGGTTATCTCGCCCTGCACGCCTGGATCACGGCGCTGCTGGGCCAGGAAGAAGAATGCCGGGAGTGCGCGGCGGCAGCGCGCCACCTGGGCCTGGCCGCTCGCGCCGGCTGGGCGGTCAGCGAAGCGCACCTCGCGCTCGGCGAGCTGGAACTTGGGCTGGGAAACGCGGCCGAGGCGATCGAGCACTTCGAGCAGGTCGATCCCGGCCCGTTCCCTCCCTCGTCACTGCTGGCCACCCCCGGGCTGATCGACGCGGCGCTGCGGCTCGGCGAGCCCGGGCGCGCACACGCCGCTCTTATCCGGTTCGCGGCCTGGGCGCCGGTGAGCCGGACCCCGCTGGTCGACGGGATGCTCGCGCGCTGCCGCGGGGTTCTGGCTGGCGACCGCCAGCAGGCCGATTCCTTCTTCGCCGAGGCGCTACGCCATCACGACCACAGGGTGCCGCCGTACGAGCGCGCGCGCACCCAGCTCGCCTACGGCGAGAGGCTACGCCGCGACCGGCTCAAGACCGAGGCGCGGATCCAGCTCCGGAATGCGCTTGACACCTTCGACGGCATCGGCACGCGCCTGTGGGCCGAGCGGGCGCGTGCCGAACTACGCGCCACCGGCGAAACGGTACGCAAGAGGGACAGCAGCACGCTCGAGACGCTCACGCCCCAGGAACGCAGGGTCGCCCGGCTTGTCGCCGACGGCGCCAGCAACAAAGACGTGGCGGCCCAGCTTTTCCTCAGCAGCCGAACGGTCGAGTATCACCTCGGAAAGATCTTCACTAAGCTCGGTGTCGCCTCGCGCGTCGAACTCGCCCGCCTGCCGCTCGAGCCCGCGCTCGCCGGGCAGAGCCCCTGACCCGCAGTGCCCGGCTGCGGGACACCCAGGGCCAGTCAGCGCTGCGAAGCCGTGCCCTCAAAGGCGAAGACGACAAGCACCGACATGAGGGTCGGGATCGGAGGATGCGCATGACGGACCCCAAGCGGCACGGCGGGCTGGCGGACGTGCTCGATGACCACCTGGCCGCGGAATTCGCGACCAGGGACTTGGACGCCACGATGGCGACCATGACCGACGACCCGTACCTCAATCATGTCCCGGTCCTGACCGGGGGGATCGGCCGGGAAGAGGTACGCAGGTTCTATGAACGGATCTTCATCGGCCACTGGCCGGCGGACACCACCATGGAGCGCATCTCCCGGACCATCGGCACCGACCACGTAGTCGACGAGCTGGTGATGTCCTTCACCCACGAGATCGCCATGGACCATCTGCTTCCCGGCGTGCCGCCCACCGGGAAGCGGGTACGGCTCGCGGTGTGCGTGGTGGCCGGCTTCCGGGACGGCAAGCTCACACACGAGCACATCTACTGGGATCAAGCCTCGCTGCTGGTCCAGGTGGGGCTGCTGGACCCGGCAGGGCTGCCTGTCGTGGGAGCCGAGCAGGCCGAAAAGCTGCTCGCCCCGCGCGCCATCCCCGCCAATGCCCTGCTCGGCCCGGATTGGCCTGGTCTCGCCTGAAAGCGCATCGCCGGACTGGGTGATCCGCCCGGCCGCGCTCCGGGCAGCTGGCGTTAATGCCGAGCGTATGATGTCTTGGCAAGCGGTCTCGGTGCCTGCTTGCCGCAGGTAGCGCGCCTGGGCCGGGCTGGTGGGGCATGCCAGAATACGTCCTTGATCATCACCAAGAAGGCGAGCGCGAGCGGCTGGCGTTGATGTCGCGGCTGCTTGATCCGATGCACCGCGGCCAGCTCGAGCGGCTGGGCGTCGGGCCTGGGGCACGCACGCTCGAAGTCGGCTGCGGGAACGGCTCGGTGTCGGCCTGGCTGGCCGGGCGGATCAGGCCCGGCGGACGGGCAGTGGCGGTGGACCTGGACCTGTCGCTGGCCGACGCTGACGTCCCTGGGCTGGAACTTCGTCAAGCTGACATCGTGGCAGGGCCGGTCGAGCCGGGGGACTTTGATCTGGTGACGGCCCGCGCCGTGCTGCACCATGTCGCCGACGCTGACGCTGCTATGGCGAATCTGGTGGCCAGTGCGCGACCGGGCGGGGCAGTCCTGCTGATCGAGCCGGATTTCCTGCCGGTCAGTGTGGCCGAGCCGACTGAGGTCCGGGCGTTCTGGGAGGGATGGCTGGCCTGGTCGCGCGAGCAGGGAATCGACTACTTCATAGGTCGCCGGCTGCCGGCGATGCTCGCCAGGCTGGGATTGCGGGACATCCGGGCGACGGCGCAGACGGCGCACTATAACGGTGGCTCTGCCTGGGCCGTGTACTGGCGGCTGACGGTCATCGAGTTGCGCGCTAGCCTGTTGGCCTCGGGCAAGCTGGATGACCGGTTGATCGAGACGTTCCTGGCCGCGTGCGCCGATCCGGCGTGGTGGACGCAGACCATTGCCTTCACAGCCGCAGCCGGGCACGTGCCGGGTGAGTGAGAGGTCGGTTCCCTCAGACAGCCGCTCCGGCGACCCTCGCCAGCATGTTCGCGGCCCGCGGTAACGCCGGTTTCACGGGCTGCCCTCGCCTCCCGGCAGAGGTTCGCCGCTGAGCCATTGGATCCATCCGCCGGACGGGTGAGCGCGGGCCAGGAGACACCCGCGGTCGCCTGCCCCATCGAAGATGCGGGCTCCCAGCACGGCGAAGACTCCACCGTGCTGGTAGTCGCGGATCAGGCCCGGAGGAAGGGGCAGCCCCTGCACGCTGTCACGGCCCGACGGTCCCAGCGGGACTAGCGGATCAAGGGACAGCCACGTCACCGGACGGCCCCGTCCGGCCTGGGCGAGAATGCCGGCCAGCTGGAACCGCCGATCCTCCGGGAGGAATACGGCCATGTAGGCGTCAACGACGATAATGCGCTGCTGCCGGGGGATGTTGCCCAGCACGCCGGGGAGCACGTCAATGACGTCGCCCGCGATGACCGGTTCCGGGTGCCGCCGCGCGATGGTGACGGCCGCCGCCAGCCGGGACAGGGCCGTTGCCTCAGGTGGCGTGCAGGCCTGAAGCCACGCCCGGGCCGCAGGGTCTTCCAGCCCCACCGGATCAAGATCCACCCCCACCCTGGTGGCGATGCGCGGCAACTCGGCCGGCGGCGGGATGATCGGGCCGCGCACGTCACAGGCAAGACTCAACCCGGCCGCTGCCGGGCCGTACGTACCGGCACCCACGCGGTACTGGTAGCGGTCCAGCTGCAGCCCTAGCCCGGCCCCGGTGCCCAGATCCACCAGGGCCACCGGGTCGGAGGGTCCGCCGCTGGCCGCCGCGATGCCCAGCGCGATCTGGGTGCACCTTGCTACCTCGTTCATCTGGTACTGGTGGCTGCGGCAGACCTCGATGATGTCCTCCAGGCGCGAAGCACAGAACCGCCGGAACACCGGGAAGAACTCATCGTCGAACCGCGGCTGGGACCCGCCGGGTTCGGGGAAGTAGCTGGCCAGCGGTTCCGGCCGGTCGCGCCGCACCAAAAAGGCAACAGCCGCGCTGGCCAGCAGCGCGGGCAGCCGGTCAGGCGGCAGCACGGCCAGCTGCTCCAGGAGCTCGTCATCGGCCGCGATCGCCTCGAACAGCGCGGCGGTCAGGCGCCATGACCTGGGCGCCCCAGGCGATGACCAGCCACCAGCCACTTCCAGCGCCTGGGCGCGTACCTCATCCGGCCCGGACACGCTGGCACCGGCCTCGCACCCGCATCATCTGGCCAGGGTATGCAGACCTTGGCCGGTGGTCCAGGACAAGCTCGGCAGGATACCTGGGCCGACTGAAGACGCGTCGCCTGAAGCGCAACGCCGCGTCCGGGAAGGCATGCCTGGTACCCGAACTACCCACGGCGGGCGCGCTGGTCCGTGCTTCCGGGACGAGCCTCCCGGAGCGGGGTGATCAGGCGGGCGTTTCCTGGCGCCCTCCCCGCCGCCTGGCAAGATGAGCACGTAGTGCTGG
>JASIGD010000601.1 GCA_030045295.1 Streptosporangiaceae bacterium | reverse complement strand
GGCCGCGGCCGGATGGGCCGCGCCTGGGTGGCGCCGCCGCGTGCCGCCCTGACCTTCTCCCTGCTCATCCGGCCGCAGGCCGTGCCGCGGTCTCGCTACGGCTGGCTCCCGCTGCTCGCCGGCGTGGCCGTGGCCTCGGCCGTGAACTCCGCGGCCCGGGTAGACGCCCGCCTGAAATGGCCGAACGACGTGCTGGTCGCCGGCGCGAAACTCGGCGGGATCCTGGCCGAGGCGGCGGGCGGCGCCCTGGTCGTCGGCATCGGCGTCAACGTGTCCACCGGACCCGGGGAGCTGCCACCGCCAGGTCCCGGCGCGCTTCCCGCCACATCACTGCGCGCCGCCGGCTCGCCCAGCCTGGACCGGGCGCCGCTGCTCGCCGAGATCCTGGCCGGCTTCGAGCGGCGGTACCGGGCCTGGTGCCGGGCCGCCGGCGACCCGGCACGCTCCGGACTGCGCCAGGAGTACACCCGGCTGTGCGACACGATCGGCCGGCGCGTCCGCGTGGAACTGCCCGGCGGTCAGCAGCTCTCAGGCCACGCCGCGGGCCTGGACTCGGACGGCAGGCTGATCCTGCGCTCCGCGCCCGGGCCCGAACTGACGGGGTCCGAGCTGACGGGGTCCGAGCTGACGGTGGCGGCCGGCGATGTCATCCACCTGCGCTGACCCGAGGGCGCCCCGACGGCGCCCGCCGGTCCGGGAAGGCGCTGACCTTCCCGGACCGTCTTCCGCGGTGGCCCTCAGGCGCGTTTCCAGGGGCCGAGGGACGGCCACGTCCCGTTTCTCATCCAGGGCAGCTTGTCGGTGCCGAGCACGAAGACGTACGTCTTCCCGCCGGGAACGGTGGTTCCCGCAGGCCCCGAGGTCAGCTTGCCGCCCAGTGATTTCCAGCTCCCCGAGCTACCAATCGGCAGAATGGACGTCTTGTACCACAGCGCGTTGTCGGTACCGCGCGCATACACCACCACCTCGACCGGGGCCGAGATGGCCGCAATGCCCGGGGTGCTGCTGGTCGCGCCTCCGAAGTCGATGAAGCCATAGACCTGCATCCCAAGCGGGCCGAACAGGTACACGTGGTGGTTGGTGCCGATCACCGCGACCACCAGGTTGCCCAGCGAGGTCGCCGCCGCCGGACCGGTGCCGGACAGCAGGGCGCCGCCGGCCGACTGCCACGCGGACCAGCTCCCGCTCGATCCCTGGACCCTGTACCAGAGCTTGCCGTCGCCGCCGCGGGCCATCGCGACGAGCGGCCCGTACTTGACCGCTACGCCCGCTGCGGCGGTCGGCTTCGACGTGATGACACCGCCGAGCGACTTCCAACCGGACCACTTGCCGCTTACCTGGTGGTTCCACCACAGCGCGTTGTCCGTTCCGCGGCCGAACACGGCCAGCCCGGTCGAGGTCTGGACTAGCGCGGGGCCGCCGACCACGTGGCCGGCGAGCCCGGTCACGCTACCCGTGATCACATTGCGCAGGTACACCTCGCTGTTGTCACCTGTATAGGCGAGGTACACCGACGATGCCCCGGAAGCGGCCGCGCCCATCGTGACACCGGGGGCCGGGTTCGGCACCGCGGCAAACGCCGGGTCCGCGGCCAAGGCGATGGTCAGGCCGCCGCCGATCAGGACCGTCGCCCCCAGCGCCGCAGCGCGGTACGCCCACCTCCCGGCGCCGGAAAGGCCGGGTTTTCGCAAAATCTTCATGACGCATTACCTCCACCATGTGTGCTGTGCTGCTCAGCCTGTCATGACCGAGCCTTCGTCTCCGGTATCAAACCGTGCGACACGCCAGTTCAAGCGGCTGCCGTGCCTGCCCGGACCGGCGGCTGGCTATTTTCCGGCTGCTGATGATGCATGCCACTATGTGATATGGCCTTCAAGGGGCATGACCTTCCCCCGGACGACGATGAGCGCCCGGTCCTGCTGGTGCACCCGCACTGGAAGGTCCTGGTCCGGCCGGTGCTGTTCGCGGTGGTCGTGGTGATCGCGGCGCTGGTCGTGGTGGCGATCATCCCGTCGGGGACCGTCGCCGACGCCGAACGGCTCGCCGTGGCCGCGGTCGCGGTCCTCGCGCTGATGCTGTGGCTGATGGTGCCCGTGCTGCGCCGGCGGATGACCACGTACGAGCTGACCACCCGGCGGCTGCGGATCCGGTCCGGCGTCGTGACCAGGCGCGGCCGGGACATCCCGCTGGCCAGGGTCAACGACGTGTCCTTCGACCAGGGGCCGCTGGACAGGCTGCTGGGCTGCGGGCGGCTGGTCGTCGAGTCGGCCGCCGAGCACGGCCAGATCGTGCTCACCGAGATCCCGCACGTGCAGTCGGTGCACACCACGCTGTTCCAGCTCGTCGAGGAGGAGCAGCGGCGGCTCGAGCGCGAGGGACGCCTCCAGCCGTGAGCCGCTACCCTGCGCTCATGGACGGCATTCAGCTGACTCGACACCCCGTCGCCCCGGAGCCCGAAGGTGGCGGGGTGGTCGCGGAGATCATGCTCGACCGGCCAGAGGCGATGAACGCGATAAGCACGACCGTGGCCCGGGCGCTGACGGCCGCGTGCGGTCAGGTCGCCGGGGACTCGCAGATCCGGGCCGTGGTCCTGAGCGGCGCGCCGGGTCGTGCGTTCTGCGCCGGCGCGGACCTCAAGGAACGGGCCGGCATGAGCGACGCCGAGATACTCGCCCAGCGGCCGGTGCTCCGGGCCGCGTTCGGCGCGGTACTCGGGCTGCCGCAGCCGGCGGTGGCGGCCGTGCACGGGTTCGCGCTCGGCGGGGGATGCGAGCTCGCGCTGTCCTGCGACCTGGTCGTGGCGGACGACACCGCGGTGTTCGGCTTGCCGGAGGTGACCGTCGGGCTGGTCCCCGGGGGCGGAGGGACCCAGCTTGCGCTGCGGCGGCTCGGCCCGGGGCGCGCGGCGGACCTGGTGCTGACCGGGCGCAGGGTGGCAATCGAGGAGGCCGAACGCCTCGGGCTGATCGAT
>JASIGD010000600.1 GCA_030045295.1 Streptosporangiaceae bacterium | reverse complement strand
CCGAACCCGATGCTGACCGGCAGCGCCAAGACGCCGATGGCGGCCAGGACGTCGATAACCCTCCAGAGCCCGGCCGGGTTGCTGATCCACACCAGGGCGATCGCGGCGGCGATGAACACCGCCGCCCCGCTCAGCAGCCATTTCAGCTGCAGCCGGAGCTCACCGGACGAGCGCCGGAAGCTCAGCACCTGCCCGATGAGCCAGGCCACCCAGCACACCGCGACCGCGGGAAAGAAGACCGCCTGCACCGCGCCCCACCAGGCCGTGGAACCAGCCGGGTAGTCCAGGGAAGTCAGCCCGCCGCTCGAGTCGATGCTCACGCGATGGCTGATGATGGCGCCGGCCGAGATGACGAAGGCCCCGCCCAGCCAGAGCGCGCCCAGGGCCAGGTAGGCCCACAGCATCGGTCTCCACCGCGACGACGGCACGCGGCCGTCCGGGAACAGCAGCAGGGACAGCCCGGCCAGCACGACGGCGGGAGCCCAGGACGGAGCCAGCAGGACGCCCAGCCAGCCCACCGGCAGCTGCCCGTCGTGCAGCCGGTAGTCCAGGTAGGCGTAGCCACTGGCGACCGCGTCCAGGGCGAAGAAGAACGTGACCCCGAGTAGCACCCAGCCCATGGGGTTGCGGGGCTGATGCCAAGCGACGACCACGCCGACCAGGCCGAAGGACAGGTAGAGCCCGACATGGGCCAGGCCGGAGAGCCGAAACTGGTGATCAGCCGAGGTCAGCATCGCGGTCGAGACCAGCATGACCACGATCACGACGCCGATAGCCAGGGCCACGGCGGGCGTGGCGATGCGCGGATGCCATCCGCGTGCGCCGGCGCCCGCGTCCCTCCCCATAAAGGCCCACGCTACCCGCGCGGCGTTCCGGGAACGTTACGGCGCGGCCCAGAGCGGAGGGGTCCCGAGGGAGCTGGGGGCATCAGTCCTCGTCGGCCTCGGGGATGAGGAACTCGGGAAGCACCTGACCGCCGTCGACCACGATCGTCTGCCCGGTGATGTAGGCCGCCTCGTCCGTGGCGAGGAACAGCGCGGCGTAGCCGATCTCGCCGACCGTGCCCAGCCGGCGCATCGGTATCGAGGCCGCCACCTTGCGCGCGGCGGCCTCGCCGGGGTCGTCCTCGGTCAAGATGTTGCCCGGCAGCACGGAGTTGACCGTGATGCCGCTGCGCGCCAGCTCGGTCGCGGCGGTGCGCATGAACCCCAGCTGGCCGGCCTTGCTCGCGCCGTAGTGAGCCCAGCCCGGCGAGCCGGTGATAGGCCCGGTGATGGACGAAACCAGGATGATCCGGCCGCGGCCGGAGCGCGCCAGGGCGGGCAGGCACGCCTGGACCGAGAAGACCGTGCCCTTCAGGTTGATGTCGAGGACCTGGTCGAGCTCCTCCTCGGTCAGGTCGGCCACCCGGGCCTTGGGGAAGATCCCGGCGTTCGCGCACAGCACGTCGATGCCGCCGAAATGCTCCTGGGCGACCGCGGCCACCCGCCGGCAGTCCTCGCGGCTGGCCACGTCGGCCTGCACGAACGAGACCTCCCCCGGCTCGTCGGCCGTGGAGGCGGCACGGGTGAGCTCGGTGGCCGCGGCCCGGGCGGTGTCCGAATCGCGGCCGGTGATCAAGACCCGCGCGCCGTTACGGGCGAACACGCCGGCGATCCCCCGGCCGATGCCGCGGGTGCCGCCGGTGATCACCACTACGCGACCGGCGATCGATGTGAACATGGCGGTGCCCCTTCGTCTGCGGCCTGTCAGCGTCTGCTGAGATACGACTCCGCAAGATCACAGCTGTCCCGGGTATACCCGGCGCCGAGCCCGGCGGCGAAATCCACGCCCCGGTGCGACCCGATCCAGGCGACCAGGAGCAGCCGGCGGAACAGGATGAACGTCCAGATCTCGGCCTCGTCCTCGGCGGACAGCTCACCGGCCCGGCGGTACCCGTCCAGCCAGCTGTCCACCAGCCCCGGCACCTCCGGCGAGTGCTCGAAGAAGCTCACCGAGGTGCCCAGGTCGTACAGGTACCAGCTGAACCCCGCGTCGTCGAAGTCGATCACGCTGATCGATCCGTCGTGCACCAGCAGGTTGGCCAGCCGGGTGTCGGCGTGCACCAGGCCGTAGCGCGACGGACCCGCGCCGAACGCGGTCAGCCGCGCCTGCAGCTGGCGATCGAGCAGTCCGAGGATCCGGCGTTCGGGTGGCCCGACGCCGATGCCGTCCTGCCAGCGCCCCCACCTGGCCCGGTCACCAAACGCCGCCGCGTAATCCCAGTGGAACCTGGTGAACCAAGCCGGCCTGCGCCAGTCCCTGGCGTGCCGGTGCATCCGCGCGGTGATCTCGCCCAGCTCCGCGAAGTGACCGCTGGTCAGCACGTCCCCGGACCCGGGTCCCGATCCGCCGTGCGGTACGGCGCCCGGCTCGGTGCCCGGCAGGAACTCGAAGCGCACGCAGTGCCTGACCGCCGCGCCACCGGGCTCGGCCACGGTCACCACCCGCCGGCCGTCGAGGGCGGCCAGCACCCTCGGCGTGCGCACCCCGGCTTCCGCGCGCAGGGCGTCCATCCAGGCCAGCTCGGAGGAGATTTCCTGCTCGGTGTGGTAGCCGAGCCTGTGCACGCGCAGTACCGACGGCCCGGCATCGGGCTCGGACACGAGGAAGGTGGCGTTCTCCGAGACGTTGAGCAACTCGATGGACGCACCCGGAGGGCAGCCGTAGGCGCCCAGCGCTTCCCTGGCGCACCGCGTTACCCGGTCCATGACCCCCTGGCCCGCGGACAGATCGTGCCCGCCGACGGGGAGGTCAGGTCTTCCGTTCAGGCGGACGCGCCCCGCAGGCGGGCCAGGGCCTCGGCGAGGATCGCCTCCCCGTCGGAGTCGCTGCGGCGCTCCTTTACGTACGCGAGGTGAGTCTTGTAGGGCTCGACCCGCGGCGGGGCCGGAGGGTTCTGCTCGTTCTGGCCGGCCGGGTTGCCGCACCGGGGGCACTCCCAGATGTCGGGAATCGCAGCGTCGGTCGCGAAGCTCGGCCTCGTCTCGTGCCTGTTGGCGCACCAGAACGACACCCAGACGCGGGGCGCGGACTCGCCCCGCTCGGCCTCCCCCATCGGTCCCGCGCCGACCCTGCTGCCGCGAATGGCGTTACCACTACTCACAGATCACCCCTTGAAGGCCATAAAGCTGTTAAGCCAGAACTTCGGTGCGGGAAGACGTACGCGCTAGTGATTGATCAGCCAGCCGAGAGCAATGATGCAGATGAACCAGATGACGCCGAAGAAAACGGTGATCCGGTCCAGGTTCCGCTCGACGACGGAGGAGGAGCCGAGGTTGGACGAGACCCCGCCGCCGAACAGGTCCGACAGGCCACCGCCCTTACCCTTGTGCAGCAGGACCAGCAGGACCAGCACGATGCTCGTGATGATCAGGATAACGGAAAGCCCGATGATCATCTCTGTTATCCATCTCCTGCTGACAAGGCCTATGCTGCTAGTTCACGATACCGGCAGATCTGCGCGAACTGCCCGGCGTCGAGGCTCGCGCCGCCGACGAGGGCGCCGTCGACGTCCGGCTGCGCCATGATCGGCGCGATGTTGTCGGGCTTGACGGACCCGCCATACAGGATACGCACACTGAAGCCCGTCTCGGCGCCATGAATCTCTGAAATCCTCGACCTAATTGCCGCGGTCATCTCCTGCGCATCCGCCGGGGTGGCTACCTGCCCGGTCCCGATGGCCCAGACCGGTTCGTACGCGATCACCATCCCGGCTACCGCGGCGGCCGGGATCCCGTTCAGCGACGCGTCGAGCTGCCCGATGCAGTGCTCGATCTGCCGACCCGACTGGCGTACCGCGAGCGACTCCCCCACGCACAAGATCGGCGTCAGTCCCGACCTCAGCGCGGCCTGCACCTTGGCGTTGACCAGTTGATCGGACTCCGCGTGATACTCGCGCCGTTCGGAGTGCCCGGCCAGCACGTACTCGCAGCCGAGCTTGGCGAGCATCGGCCCGGACACATCGCCCGTGTATGCGCCGGAGTCATGCTGGGAAAGGTCCTGCGCGCCGTAGGCGATCCGCAGCTTGTCCCCCTCGATCAGCGTCTGTGCGCTGCGCAGCGCGGTGAACGGCGGCAAGACGGCCACCTCGACCTGGTCGAAGTCCCTGTCGGTCAGCGTGAACGCGAGCTTCTGCACCAGCGCGATGGCCTCGAGATGATTGAGGTTCATCTTCCAGTTGCCGGCCATCAGCGGCAGCCGCGCCCGGGTGGCGCGGGCGGCACGGGACTGGGCGGTCACGAATCATCCTCCAGCGCGGTCAGCCCGGGCAGCGTCTTGCCCTCGAGGTACTCCAGGCTCGCGCCGCCTCCGGTCGAGATGTGCCCGAACGCCCCCTCGGGGATGCCGAGCGCCCGGATCGCCGCGGCCGAGTCGCCGCCGCCCACGACGGTCAGGCCGTTCACCCGGCTGATGGCCTCCGCCACCGCGCGGGTGCCGCCGGAAAAAGCCGGAAACTCGAACACCCCGACCGGCCCGTTCCAGAAGACCGTCTTGGCGTCGGCCAGCTTCTCCGCGAACAGGACCCGGGTTTGCGGACCCGCGTCCACGCCTTCCTGGTCGGCGGGGAAATCCGTCACCGGCACCACCGAATGCTCGGCGTCGGGCGCGAAGTGCGTCGCCGCGACCAGGTCGACGGGGAGTACGAGCTCCACGCCGCGCTGCTCGGCCTCGGCCATCACGGCCTTGACCGCGGGGATCTGGTCGGCCTCGAGTACCGAGTTCCCCACTTCGTAACCGCGCGCGGCCAGGAACGTGTACCCCATGCCGCCGCCGATGAGGATGCGGTCGGCCAGGTTGAGCAGGTTGCCGATCACGGCCAGCTTGTCCGACGGCTTCTTGCCGCCGAGCACCACCACGAAGGGCCGCGCCGGATCCGTGGTCAGCCGCCTCAGCACCGCCACCTCGTCCCGCACCAGGTCGCCGGCGGCGTGCGGGAGCAGCGCAGGCAGGTCGTAGACGGAGGCGTGCTTGCGGTGCACGGCGCCGAACGCGTCATCGACGTAGATCTCGCCGAAGCGGGCCAGCCGCTCGGCGAAGGCGCCGCGCTGGGCGTCGTCCTTGCTGGTCTCGGCGGGTTCGAAGCGTACGTTCTCCAGTACCGCGACATCCTCGTCGCCCAGGCCGTACGCGGTCTTTTCCGCCGACGCTCCGGCCACGTCGGTAGCGAACGCGACGGGCCGCCCCAGCAACTGGCCCAGCCGGTCCGCCACCGGCCGCAGCGACGGCCCGCCGGCGGCCCGTTCGGCGAACGAGGCGCCCTTGGGCCGGCCCAGGTGCGCGAGGACGATCACCCGCGCGCCGCGGTCGGACAGCTTGCTGATCATCGGCAGGCTGGCCCGGATCCGGCCCTCGTCGGTGATCTGCCCGGTGCCGGTCAGGTCGAGCGGGACGTTCAGGTCCGACCGCAGCAGCACACGGCGGCCGAGGACCTCCAGGTCGTCGACGGAGCGCATTACCGCAGCCGGGAGGCGACAAGCGCGGTCAGGTCGACGAGCCGGCAGGAGTAGCCCCACTCGTTGTCGTACCAGCCGATGACCTTGACCTGGTTGCCGAACGCCATCGTCAGCGAGGAGTCGAACGTGCACGACGCCGGCGAGCCCACGATGTCCGAGGACACGATGGCGTCCTCGGTGTAGTACAGGTAGCCCTTGAGCGGACCCTCGGCGGCGGCCCGGTACGCGGCGTTCACCTCGTCCTTGGTCACCTCGCGGTTCAGTTCGACGACCAGGTCGGTCACCGAGCCGTCGGGAACCGGTACTCGCATGGCGAGCCCGTCCAGCTTGCCTTTCAGCGCGGGCAGCACCAGCGCGGTTGCCTTGGCCGCCCCGGTCGTGGTCGGGATGATGTTCTGCGCCGCGGCGCGCGCCCGGCGCAGGTCCTTGTGGGGGAAGTCCAGGATGACCTGGTCGTTGGTGTAGGCGTGGATGGTCGTCATCAGGCCCTTGACGATCCCGAAGTTGTCCAGCAGCACCTTGGCCATCGGCGCGACGCAGTTGGTGGTGCACGAGGCGTTCGAGATGATGTGATGCGCGGCGGGGTCGTACACGTCGTCGTTGACCCCCATCACGATCGTGATGTCCTCTTCCTTGGCCGGCGCCGAGATGATGACCTTCTTCGCGCCCGCGTCGATATGCGCCCGCGCCGCGGGCCCGGTGGTGAACCGCCCGGTGGACTCGATCACGATGTCGACGCCGAGGTCACTCCAGGGCAGGCGCCCGGGCTCGCGCTCGGCCAGGATCTGGATCGTCTTGTTCCCGGCCCGGATGGTGTCTCCCGACACCGACACGTCAAACGGCAGGGTGCCGAGCACGGTGTCGTACTTGAGCAAGTGCGCCATGGTGGCGATGTCGCCGAGATCGTTCGCGGCGACGATCTCGAAACCGCGATCACCGCCCGCCGTATTGGCGGCACGCCAGAAGTTACGGCCGATGCGGCCGAATCCGTTGATTCCCACGCGAATGGTCACAGTGCACAATCTCCTCGTCGATCCCCGCGCTCGCCAGCGCTCCGAGACTATCGGACGCCGCCTCCGGGGATGGCACGGAGGCGGTTCCGGGCCCGAGCGCGAACCCGTCGGGCCCCCGTACCGGGCAGGCGGGCACAAACTCCTAAGGTCTAGACCTTACCAAAACGGAAAATCATCGGCCCGAACGGACCGTGGTGCGCGCAGCGGGTAGGCCGGCCGCGCCGCGACGCCGTTGGGCGCGCGCCGACCGGGCCGCGCTAGCCCTTACGGATCACGCGGCCGAGCGCGCCCGCGTAGTCGCGCGGCTGGCGGATCAGCGTCCAGTACGTCCGCGCCGCGTAGCCGACGGCCAGGGCCAGGCAGGTGAGGGCGACGGGCCCGGGGGCGAAGGCCACTTTGACGCCGCTCGCCCTGAGCCCGAGAAGCGCGAGCACGATGGCGCAGAAGAAACCGGCCGCCGCCACGGGGAAGAATTCAGCTAGCGGCTCGCGCGGCCAGCCCAGGCGCTGCTGGCGATGCCGAGTCAGGCAGTAGCCCGTGAGCAGGATCGCGCCGATGGCGGCCGCCGCTGACCAGACGAGCCACCTGAAGTCTGGGTTGAACACGATCCCCTGGGCCGGGAACCTGTAGACGACCAGGCTGCCGCGCACGTTGAAGGCATCCCCCAGCTGCTTGCAGTTGATGGCGCCCGAACAAAGGGCACCGTACCCGATGACTTGGCGGTGCACGCTGGCGACGGCGACGGCCGCAAGGCCGCTCAAGCCGCACGTCACCAGCAGGAGCGAGGTCAGCTTCCAGGCGGCCATGGAGGCGTCGCCGAGAACCGTGGCGGTCCTGCTCCGCCGGGCCCGGTGCGCCCGGATGACAGCCGAGATCGAACCGAAACTGGAGATCGCCGCCTGCTGCGCCTCGCGTTCGGTCATCCCGATCGCCATCCCCGCCTCGGCCGTCTCGCGCAGGTGATCCTCCGCCTCGGCCAGGATCAGATCAAGCTCTGGTGGCGGGACGCGCAGGCCCGAGCGCAGCTGGTCCAGGTACTCCTCGATCAGGTCGGTGGGAGTCATCATCCGGCTCACCTCACGCTCTGGTGGCCGAGCGTCGCGGTTATCTGCTCGTCGGGCGGCCTGTTGCCGCGTGACCTGCTCATGCCGACCACTCCGGCAGGGCCTCCGCCCCGGCGGCGGGCCGCCACGCGGCCTGGGCGGACCAGCCGAGCACCGCGTGCACGCCGCTGGCGAACTTACGCCACTCGGTCTGCTGAGCTGCCAGGGCGGCGACCCCCTTGTCGGTCAGCCCGTAGACGCGGCGCCGCCGCCCTTCGCCCTGTGCCCAGGAACTGGCCAGCAGCCCGGAGTCCTCCAGCCGGTGCAACGCCGGGTAGATGGTTCCCTCGGGCAAGTCGAACGTGCCCCCGCTACGTTCGCGCAGCGCCGAGATGATCGCGTACCCGTGCGCGGGCCCCGCCGAAAGAATCGAGAGCAACAGAAGATCCAGATTGCCCTTGAGCCGTTCGCGGTCCATGCCACGCGAGTCTATGCCTAGTATTTCTAGGTGTAAAGCAGATCGGGGTGGTCGAGTACCGGCTGCCCCGGGCGGTGATCGCTTGCCCGCCGAAAGACGCCGCAGGCGCCTAGGGGAGCATGTCGGCGGTGAGGCAGGCTTCAGTGCTCGGGATGCCCTGCTCGCTAGCGCGGCGGTCGGCCATGGCCAGCAGCCGGCGGATGCGCCCGGCGATGGCGTCTTTGGTCAGCGGCGGGTCGGCCAGCTGGCCCAGTTCCTCCAGGCTGGCCTGCCGGTGAGCCATCCGCAGCTGGCCCGCCATGGTCAGGTGCTGCGGGGCGTCCGGGCCGAGGATCTGCAGGGCGCGCTCCACCCGCGCGCCGGCCGCCACCGCGGCCCGCGCGCTGCGGCGCAGGTTGGCGTCGTCGAAGTTCGCCAGCCGGTTGGCCGTGGCCCGGACCTCGCGCCGCATCCGCCGTTCTTCCCAGGCCAGCACCGCCTCGTGCGCGCCGAGCCGGGTCAGCATGGCGCTGATCGCCTCGCCGTCCCTGATGACCACCCGGTCCACGCCGCGCACGTCGCGCGCCTTGGCGTGTACCTTCAGCCGCCGCGCCGCGCCGACCAGGGCGAGCGCCGCCTCGGAGCCGG
>JASIGD010000599.1 GCA_030045295.1 Streptosporangiaceae bacterium | reverse complement strand
CGGCCCAGCACGCTCGGGATGATGATCGCCGCCCCGCACGTCGACCTGCTGCTGTCCGGCCATGACCTGGCCAGCCTGGAGAAGCTCGCTGCCCTGCTGCCGGGCCTGAACTAACCGCGGGAACGTGGCCGCGCTACATGGCTCACTGGCCTGAGGAAAGAAAGGTCGCCGGACCACGCCTGACATTACGTTTCAGCTGCTCGACGGGGCGCAGGCCGCGGCGCACGCGGAGGAGCTGCAGGCCCTGTACGCCGAGGTCTACGCCGACCCTCCGTACCGGCGCCATGACGACGCCGCCGCGTTCTTGCGGCGGTTCCGGATCCAGCGCCGTCAGCCCGGCTTCGTCCTGGCCGAGGCCCGCCACGGCGGGTATCTGGTCGGCTATGCGTCCGGGATGCCGCTCCGGCCGTCCACGTCCTGGTGGCAGAACCTGACCGCCCAGCTGCCGACCGAGGTCACCGTCGAGCATCCTGGCCGCACCTTCGCGCTGCTGGACCTGCTTGTCCGTGCGCCATGGCGACGGCAGGGCATCGGCCAGGCCCTGCACGACCTGATACTGGCGAACCGGGCCGAGGAGCGAGCAACGGTTGCCGTCGTGCCCGCGGCCGCCCCGGCGCAGGGCGCCTTCCGGAAATGGGGCTGGCGGAAGATCGCGCGCAGGCACGATAACGACCCTGGCTCGCCAGCGTCGGACGTGCTCATCGCCACCCTGCCGAAGCACGGCCCGTTAGCCGTACGCTCCTTCCCGGAGCGCAGCCGCGGCGTGCGCGAGGAACGGCAGGATGCTGAACGCCTCGCCACGGGGGATACTGGGCGAGGTGACCACTGTGAAGACCCGGATCGCCGGTGAGGAAGGCCCGCGGTGAGGTGGAGTGTCGGGATCGAGGCTGAGGGCGACCGCGTGCTGACTCGCGAGCAGGTGGTCGAGCTGGCCGACGCGGTCGCCGCGAGCGGCGGCATCGCGACCGGCATCGGCACCAACCGCTACGGCGCCCGGCTGATCGTCGAGGCGGGCAGCCGGGAAGAGGCGATCGAGAAGGCGGCGGAGGAGTTCTGGCGGGCCGCCCGGAAGGCACGGTTGCGGCCCGGTCCGGTGGTCCGGACCGAAGCGGTCAGCGAGGACGAGGACGCGGCCGGATGATCCGGCTTGGCTCGCTGGCCGGCTACCCGTTCGAGGGACCCCGGCTGCTGGCCGGCTGGACGCCGCCGGCCGCAGCGGCGGTGTACGCGATCGCCTACAAGCCGGAACCGGACGCCAAGCCGGACCGTTACGCGGTCATCTACGTGGACCAATCCGATGACCTGGCGGCCGAGCGGTTCCCGTTTCATCATCCGCGGGCCAGCTGCTGGGTCAGGCGCGCGGGGTCGAAGTGGAAGGTCTACATCTGTACCTATGAGGTCCCGGGCGGGAGCCGGGCGCACCGGGAGCAGATCGCCAGGGAGCTAACCGCGATCTACCGGCCGCGGTGCAACGACCAGCAGTACGACCGGGCTTGGAAGGACGAGTGGATCGGCGGGACCACGTCATCCTCGCCCTGGCTGGCCAAGGACCCGGTTCGTCCCGAGACATCCCCCTAGGCCGCGCCGTCCCAGGGGATTAGGACGACGACCTTGCCACCGACGCCGCCCCGCGCCAGGAGCGTCACCATCCCGCCGACCAAGCCCGCCGCCCCCGGTCATCAGCACCAGGTCGCCTTCGGATACGTTGGCCGCCTATCCTCGCACGACCCGGACGGGCCGCTGGCCGCGAGGTCCGGATCGCTACGAGTCCGACCGGAAGCCGACCGCCTCGAGCAGGCGGGAGCGGCGGGTCCCGGAGGCGGGCCGGGCCACCTCGGGAACCGCCGGCGCCTCGGGCCTGGGGGTGACGCCGGTCACGATGTCCTCCGCCATCCCGTACAGCAACGGCAGCGCCCCGGCCACGACGCCGCCGGTCTCGTTGATGTGCTCGACCCCCGGCCGGATGAGCTTGGCGTGGCCGACGATGGTCTGGACGATTTCCGCGGACTCCTCGAGATTTCCCGCGATGCGGGTGAGCAGCGTACCGACCCAGTACAGGTAGAAGGCCAGCCCGGCGATCAGCAAGACGATGTCGATGACCGTGAAGACAACTAGTCCCGTCATGACTTCACCTTGCCGAGTACGCGGCCGAGGAACAGGTGGTGCTGCAAGCCCTCGGCGAGGACCGCATCGACGCCATCGGCCACCTGCGGGATGAGCACGGTGTCCGCGGTGTTCGCCGCCGCCGCCTTGAGCGTGTCGCGGACCGCGACTACCCGGCGGTCGATGATCTTCACCAGATAGATGAGCAGGCTCAGCAGGGCGGCCACGGCAACCACCACGACGATGCCGAGGATGTTCGCGGTCAGCCACAGGTTGTGCTCGGTCGAGGACATGGCCAGCGTGTGCATCGCTACCCTCCCAGCCTGGCGCGGCCGCGCTGCAGGCCGCCGATGATGATCGTGGCGTGCTCGATCGTGGTGCGCAGCGCGCCAAGCGGAGCGGTATTGTGCACCGCCTTGGTCAGCGCGTCGTTGATCTTCGGCGCCTCGTTGCCGATCGACCGGGCCAGCAGCAGGATCGGTACCACGAGCGCCACGACCACGAGAACGATCACGATGCCGATCGTGTAGCCCACCACCCAGCCGGTGGTGCTGGTCCCCGCGGCGAGGACATGTGCGTGCATGGACGACTCCTCCTAGACCGTTTCGCAGAAGTCGCGGACCGGCTTCAGGCTGGCGTTGACCGACGTCAGCCGTTCCGGCACCGTGCTGGTCAGGTCCGCGACGGCCTGGACGCCCCCGGTGGTCGCGACCAGGGTCTTCCGGATCACCCTGAGGTGGAAGATGACCCGCAACAGGCCCACCGCGGTGATCGCGATGATCAGCGCGGCGACGATCAC
>JASIGD010000598.1 GCA_030045295.1 Streptosporangiaceae bacterium | reverse complement strand
CGCGGGGCTGGTCGCGGCCGGGCTGGCGGCCGGTCTGGGCGGCCTGGCCGGCGTCGCCGTCGGCGCGCCGCCTGCAGGGCGCTGGCTGGCCGCGGGATTCGTGATCCCGGTCACGTACCTGGCTGGGATCGCGGCCGTCGGCGCCTGGCTCACCCGGGGCCTGCCCGCCGGAGTGCGGGCCCGCGTGCCCCTGGTCCTCGGGGTCATGCATATGTGCTGGGGCGCCGGGTTCCTGACCAGCCCGAGGAGGTTGCACCGCCCCCCCGGGCGGGAAACCGGCGTCCGTTCGGACGAAGAGAAAAAGCAGGCTGCGGAGAGAGCAGCCGTCCTGGGGAGAGACTGAGCCATGGAATTCGACCTCCCCGGGCTGCTCGCGGCTCATCGCGAGGACGGATACGAGCTGTACGGCCGGTACCTCAACCCGCAGCAGCCGCGGGTGCTGCACGCGATCGGCTTCGACAAGATCTACGAGCGGGCCGAGGGAGCGTACCTGTACGACACCGACGGCCACCAGTACGCCGATTTCCTGGCCGGCTTCGGCGTGTTCGCCGCGGGGCGCAACCACCCGGTGATCCGACAGGCGCTGCACGACGCGCTCGACCTCCAGCTCGCCGACTGGACGCAGTTCGACTGCGGGCCGCTGCCGGGCCTGCTGGCCGAGCGGCTGCTCGCCAAGGCGCCGGGGCTGGACCGGGTGTTCTTCTGCAACAGCGGCACCGAGGCGGTCGAGTCCGCGCTGAAGTTCGCCAGGTTCGCGACCGGGCGCGGCCGCGTCATCTACTGCGATCACGCCTTCCACGGGCTGACCACCGGATCGCTGTCCGTCAACGGCTCGGCCGAGTTCCGCGAGGGGTTCGGCCCGCTGCTGCCCGACGCGTCCGTCCCGCTTGGCGACCTGGACGCGCTCGCCGCCGAGCTGCGCCGGGGGGACGTGGCGGCGCTGATCATCGAGCCGGTCCAGGGCAAGGGCGTGCACATGGCGCCGCCGGGATTCCTGACCGCGGCGGCCGAGCTGCTACACGACCACGGCGCGCTACTTATCTGCGACGAGGTGCAGAGCGGGTTCGGCCGCACCGGCAAGTTCTTCGCCTACCAGCACGAGGAGGTCGTGCCGGACATCGTCACCGTCGCCAAGGCGCTCTCCGGCGGGTTCGTGCCGGTCGGCGCGATGCTGGCCAAGGGCTGGATCTTCGAGAAGGTCTACTCCTCGATGGACCGGGTCATGGTGCACAGCACCACGTTCAAGGGCGGCGTGCTGGCCATGGCGGCCGGCCTGGCCACGCTGGCCGTGCTGGAGGAGGAAGGCCTGGTGGAGAACGCGGCGCGGACCGGGGAAGCCTTGCGCGCCGCGCTGACCTCGATGGCCGAGCGCTACGAGGTGCTGGCCGACGTACGCGGGCGCGGGCTGATGATCGGGCTTGAGTTCGACAAGCCGTCCTCGCTGCGCGCCCGGGCCAGCTGGAACATGCTGCAGAAGGCCCGGGTGGGCCTGTTCGCGCAGATGGTGGTGGTCGCGCTGTTCCAGCGGCACCGCATCCTCACCCAGGTGTCGGGTGATCACATGGAAGTGATCAAGCTGATCCCGCCGCTGATGATCGGCGACACCGAGGTGAAGCTGTTCACCGAGGCGTTCGGCGAGGTGATGGAGGACGCCAGCCACGGCAGCGGGCTGATCTGGGAGTTCGGCCGGACCCTGGTCAAGCAGGCCGTCCGCGGCTAGCCGGTGAGCAGGGCTTCGGCGACCGCGAGGTCCTGCGGGTAGGTGATCTTGATGTTGCGCTCGCTGCCCGGGACGATGTGCACGTCGACGTCAGGCAGGTAGCGGAGCACGACGCCGCAGTCGTCGGTGGGAGCAAACTCAGGATCGGCGGCGGCCAGCTCGTGGGCGCGGGCGATCACGTCCAGCCGGAAGCACTGCGGGGTCTGGCAGCGCAGCAGCGATTCCCGGCGCGGCATCGACTGCATCACGCCGTTGTCGGTCATCACGATGGTGTCCGAGGCGGGCACCGCGACCCCCGCCGCCTGGTGCTCGCGCAGGGCAGCGACGCAGTCGGCGATGATCCGCTGGTCCACCAGCGGGCGCGCGGCGTCGTGCAGCAGCACGCCGAAGTCGGACGGCTCGCCGGCCAGCGCCGCGAGCCCGGCGGCGGGAGGCTCGGGCAGGCCTGGGACGCCGGCGATCGCGGCCAGGGCCGCACGGGTCGAGTCCGGGCGGGTCACGCCGCCGTCGATGACCGCCGTGACCTTGCGGTATCCGCCATCGGCCAGCATCGCTGCGACCTGCTCGGTGTAGCCGCGCGCCATGACAACGAGGATCTCGTCCACGCCCGGCGCCTGCTCGAAGGCGGCCACGCAGTGCTCGACCAGCGTCCGGCCGCACAGCGCCAGCAGCTGCTTCGGCAGCGGCCCGCCGATCCGCTGGCCCGTGCCGCCGCCGAGCACCACAGCGACCATCCGCATGCTCGGGACTCTATCCGGCCTCACGCCGTGCGCGGGACCGACCGCTGCGGCGCTGCTGCTTCCCCGGGCCAGGAGGTCAAGGGGCCGGCGCCCGGTACGGCCTGGCCCCGGCCGTTGACCGTCTGGCGCTGCGGCTAACCTTGCGTCGTGGCGACGATCCTGTTCATGCCGGAGAGCGCATACGGGCCCACCAACAACTGCGTCGGCATCGGGGATGTGCTCCGCCGGCGCGGTCACCGGGTGGTTTTCGCCGCCGAGGCGTCGTGGCAGGGAAAGCTGGCCGCGCTGGGCTTCGAGGAGGATCTGGTCAGGCTCGGCCCGCCGCCGGCCGAACCCGCGGCGCAGGACGCCGGGCAGTTCTGGAAGGACTTCATCCGCGACACCGCGCCGGAGTTCCGAAAGCCGACGATCGAGCAGCTGGATACCTGGATTCGGCCGGTCTGGGAGGAGCTCATCGCGGGATCCAGGTACTGCCAGCCGCAGCTCGAGGCGATCATCGGCCGGGTCAGGCCGGACGTGATCGTCGAGGACAACGTGGTCTGCTTCCCGGCGCTGACCACGGCGGGCGTGCCGTTTGTCCGGATCGTCTCGTGCAACCCGCTGGAGGTCAAGGGACCCGGGATCCCGCCCGCGTTCTCCGGCTACCCGTCCGGCGACCGCTCTGGCTGGGCGGCGTTCCGGGCCGAGTACCAGCGGACCCACCGGGCGCTATGGGAGGACTTCAGCGGGTGGGTCGCGGAGCAGGGCGCTGCGCCCCTGCCCGACCTGGAGTTCATCGGGGAGGGCGACCTCAACCTGTACGTGTACCCCGAAATCGCCGACTATACGGACGCCCGGCCACTCGGGCCGTCCTGGCATCGGCTGGATTCGTCGGTGCGGGCCACGGACGCGCCGTTCGAGGTGCCGATCCCCGGTGAAGGGCCGCTCATCTACTTCAGCTTGGGCTCGCTCGGCTCGGCCGACGTGGACCTGATGCAGCGGATCATCGCCTGCCTGGCGCGGACGCGCTACCGGTACATCGTGTCCAAGGGCCCGCTGCACGCGGAGATCGCGCTGGCCCCGAACATGTGGGGGGCCGAATTCGTGCCGCAGGCGTCGGTGATTCCCCTCGTCGACCTGGTCATCACCCACGGCGGCAACAACACGACCACCGAGGCGCTGCACGCCGGCAAGCCCATGATCGTCCTGCCGCTGTTCTGGGACCAGCATGACAACGCCCAGCGGATGGCCGAGCTCGGCCTGGGCGTCCGGCTTGACCCGTACCGGTTCACCGATGCCGAGATGGCTGTCGCGCTGGACAGCCTGCTCGGTGACGACGAGCTGAGGGAACGCCTGCGCCGGGCCGGCGCCGAGATCTCCGGGCGTGACGGCGTGCGGCGGGCGGCCGACCTCGTCGGCGGCCTGGCGGAGCACGGCTCAGCCGGGCTCTGACCCGCAGAACCGCCGTCCGGCCCGCGTGTTCGTCGTGGAGGCTCGCGCCACCGCCGGCTACATTGTGTAACGCTGAGGCGTGGGGTCAGGGCCGCGTGCCGCTGGGAGGCGTGTATGACGTATGCGCTGATCCTGGCGACCAGGGCCGACGCGCTGTACGGCCAGCTGGCGGCGCTCGGCGTCCGCGGGGTCGCCGCGGCTGAACGGACCGGGCCGGGCCTGCTGACCGTTGCGGCGGCGGCGCGGGCCGCCGGGGAGCGGGTGCTCATCTGCGTCGGGGACGACGACGCCGTACCCGAGGAAGTCCTGGCCAGCCTGCTCGAGACGACCGGCACCGCGGCCGTCACCGGGATGCAGGCCAGGACCGCGCGGTCCGCGCCGAGCCACCCAGAGCAGCGGCGGCCACGGGCCTGGGGGGACGGCGGCGCTCTGGTCGTGGACACGCCCGACCTGGACGCACTCGCCGCTGCCGCCGAATCGCTCGCGGCCGCCCCGGCCGCGCCGGCCGCGGTCGGCGCGCTCATCGGCGAACTCACCCGGCGGGGAGTCACCGTCCGGATAATTGATGCCGGACCGGACGGCGACGGCGCGGTCGCGCAGCTGATCGCCGATCCCGCTGCCCGGGACGTAGCCCGGTGGGCCGCCGGGCGGGAGCTCACCCCGGCCGCGCTGTACGGGATCTCGCTCGGCCTCGGGCTGCTGTCCGCGGTGTGGTTCTCCGAGCTGGCGATCCGGTCGAAGATCCTCGCGATCGTGACGCTGCTCGGCTCGTTCATGGTTAACCGCGCGGGTTCCCAGCTGGCCGCTGTCGGCCTCAAGGGTCGGATCAGGTCGGCCGTCAGCTGGCTCGGCGCGGCATCCGGCCTGCTCACCGAGGTCGCGGTCTACGCGGCGCTGGCCGTCAGCTCAGGCCTGGTCAGCCAGAACGCGCCCGGCGGCCTCGGCTATCCCGCCGGGCTGAACGGGATCTTCGGCGGCGCGCTGCGGAACACCACGATCGCCAGCTGGGCGGGCGCCGGGCAGGTCGGCGTGTGGCGGCTCGCCGTCGCCGCGCTGCTGATGCTGGGCGTCCGTTGGTTGGCCGAGCTGTGCTACGAAGGCACGCTGCCGGTACCTGGGAAGATCTTCCCCCGGTCGGCCAAGCGGATCATCGGGCAGGTCGTCACCTTGCCCGCCGGCGAGCGCTTCGTGCTCATCGCGGTGACCGCCGTGTTGTTCGGTCCGCGCCTGACGTTCCTGCTGCTGCTGGCCTGGGGCGTGGTAGCGGCGGGATACGCCTGGGCCGCGCACCTGGCCAGGCCGGCGACGGCGGCTCGGGCTGGCGACGGGCTATCGGGCTACCGCGATGACGGCATCGTGTCGCGCGGCCTGGGGACTCTCGCGCGGGGCATCCTTCCGCCGTTTCCGCCGCTGCTCGTGGGCTTGCTGGTGACCTGCGTCCTGGCCGTGCTCGGGCTGGCGAATCTGCCGGGCCTGCTGGTGCTCACTCCGGCCGCCGCGATGCTGCCCGCGGCCCTGGGCGCCCGCCACCGGCACCGCGGCCGGCTGGACTGGCTGGTGCCGCCGTTGCTGCTGGCGAGCGAGGGCGTCTACCTCGCCGCCCTCGGTTTCTCCTACCACGTCGCGCCCGCGCTGATTTTCACCCTGCTGGCCGCCGTGGTCATGCGCCACGCCGACATCGCCTACCGCGCCATGGCCGGGATGGCCCTCCCGGCCGATACCTTCGGCCTCGGCTGGGAGGGACGGATGCTGCTGGCTGGGCTCGCCGCCGTGGCCGGCATCGTCCCGGCGGCCTACGCCGTGCTCTCGGGATACCTGTGGCTGCTCTTCTGCTGGGATTTCCTCAGCGGCTGGCTGAAATCCCCGAACTAAGGCCTGCCGATCGCGGTGCGCTGCCGCCGCGCGGGGAGCCGCGAACTCAGATGGACATGCCGCCGTCCACGGCCAAGGTGGTACCGGTGACGAAGGAGCTTTCGTCGCTGGCCAGGAAGAGCATCGCCCGGGCCACTTCGTCGGGTGCCGCGTGCCTGGCCAGCGGGATGAGCTCCTCGAACGCGGCGGCGGCGCGGTCGCGCTCCGCGCCGGTGGCGGCCACCTCGATACGGTGCTGGAACTCGTTGTCGACCGGGCCGGGGTGAATGGTGTTGACCCGGATGCCGCGCGGCGCGGTTTCCCTGGCCAGCGTCCGCATCAGTCCGACCAGTGCGTGCTTGGCGGTGGCGTAGGCGCAGATCCCAGGGGCCGAGGTGAGGCCGACCACGCTGGAAGTGATCACGATGCTGGCGCCTGGACCCAGGTAGGGCAGCGTGTGCTTGCAGACCAGGAACGACCCGCGCACGTGCACGGCGAGGACCTGGTCGAACACGTCTTCCGGGTAGTCGGCGACGGGCGCGATGACCCCGCTGATCCCCGCGTTGCTCACCACCACGTCCAGTCGGCCGAACGCGTCTGCTGCCCTCGCGACGGCCGTCTTGACCTGTCGCGAGTCGGCCACGTCCGCGACCGCCCAGGTGGCCGCGCCGCCAAGCGAAGCAGCGCCGTCGCGCAGTTCGTCAGCGGTCAGGCCGACCAGGCAGACCCTGGCGCCCTCGTCCACGAAGGCGCGGGCCGTCGCCATCCCGATGCTGCCCTCGCCGCCGGT
Source organism: Streptosporangiaceae bacterium (assembly GCA_030045295.1). The sequence continues at coordinate 5,298 of JASIGD010000598.1, read as the reverse complement.
GATGATGGCGGCCTTGTCCCGCAGACGCCCGGTGCCCATGATGGCCATGGTTATACCAGGCCAGCAGCTGTCTTGCACGTCAGCGCACGGCCATCGGTGACTGGCGCGGTATCCCGCGGACCCCACCGGTAGGCCGCCGGGAAGGAGCCGCTGAACTGCGCTGGATCGGCGGACAGCCCCAGGACGGGCGGGGGTGACCAGCCGCGTAGGGCGTAAGATGCATACGATGGCTAGTCGCGATACCCGCGTACTCGCGCCAACGACGGGGGCCGGGGGCGGCGGGCAAGCCGCCGCGCCCACCGGATGGCAATCCCTGATCACCATGCCCCGGGCCTGGCTGGTCGCCGGGCTCGTCGGGTGCGCCCTGTTCGCGGGCGGAGTCTCCTTGTTCAGCTCCGACCCGCTGCACCGGCTGTGGGGCACGGCAGGGGCGTGCGCTTACGCGTTGGCCGCCCTCGCCGTCACGGCCTGGCGGTCACGCTCGACCGGGGTCGACGTCGCGCTGGGCGTTCTCGTCTGCGGGGCCATCCTCATTCCGCTGCTGTGGATGGTATCGACCGGCCACGGCGAGCCCGAGGTAGGCGTCGTGGCGACCTCAGCCAAGACGCTCATCAAGCACGGCACCCCGTACAAGAGCTCCCAGGTCCTGGACACCACCACCAATCCCAACCTGTACAACCCGTACCTGCCGCTGATGGCCGCGTTCGGCGTGCCGCAGGCGCTGCTCGGCCACGGCCCGCTGACCGATCCCCGGGTGTGGTTCGGGATCGTGTTCCTGGTCGTGTTCGCCTATGCGCTGAGAATCGCCGGGGCTAAGGACTGCATCCGCTGGGCCCTGTTCGTAACGGCATCGCCGGTCATCGCGTTCGAACTCTGCGTCGGCGGAACCGACGTGCCCATGGTCGCGTTCATGTGCCTCGGCTTTGCCTTGCTCTGGCGGGTGGGCGGCAGGAACGTGATCGCCGCCGGGCTGGCCCTCGGCGTCGCCTCGTCGATGAAAGCGACCGCGTGGCCCGCGCTGATCGTGGCGTTCGCGCTGCTCTACGTGCGCGACGGCAAGCGCGCGGCCTGGCGGTTCACCGCGGCGGCGGTCAGCGTGGTCGCGGTCATCGTCGGGCCGTTCGCGGTGCTCAGGCCCGGGGCGCTGGTAAAGAACACGATCTTGTTCCCGCTCGGCCTGGCCAGCGTCAAGTCGCAGGCCGCCAGCCCGCTGCTCGGCCACGTGCTCGCGCAGACCGGCTCCGTCGGTCACACGGTCGTCGTCCTGCTGCTGATAGGTTCCGCGCTCGCCATCGCGGTATCCCTCGTGATCAGGCCGCCCAGGGACGTTCCTGCCGCCACCATCCGGCTGGTCATCGGGCTCTCCGCCATGTTCGTGCTCGCTCCTTCGACCCGGTTCGGCTACTTCATCTATCCCGCCGCCCTGGTGCTGTGGCTGCTCGTCTCGCAGGCCGGGCGCAAGTCCGCCGATCCGGCCCGCGCGCCGGATGTGGCATCGTCCCCGCTTTAGCGGCCGGCCACGCCGTCAGGGCCGTCCTGCAGGCAGACGGCCCTCCCCGGGAGCGGGACGGTTAGCCCCTCCGGTCAGGTACTCGGTTCAGATGTCCCAGCCGACCACCGCGATGACCGGCGGAGCCGCCTAACCGCTGGGCGCCGGCACAGCCGCGGCCCGATGGCAGGATTTGCCCGAAGGTTGGCGATCCTGCCACTCGTCACGCGGGATGCCGGCTGGCAGGCTTGAAGATCATGAGCGAGCGGAAGGTGCCTGTGGCCTACGCCCCCGAGGGGCAGCAGGAAGGCGACGGACGGGAAGCGCCACGGTCCGTTCGGACTCAGGAAAAGACGGGATTGGTACGGCGGGCCAGCTTGGGCGCCTGGGTAGCGCTGCTCACCGTGTGGGTCGTGTGGGGGAGTACCTACCTGGCCATCAGGGTCGGCGACCAGACGATCCCGCCGCTGGTACTGGCGTCAGTACGGTTTCTGATCGCCGGCCTGATCATGTTCCCGGTAGCGATGCGAGGCGCGAAGGCCGCGGCCGCGAAGGGCGAGCAGACCGGGCGCGCCGTGCGTTACCGGCCGGGTCGCGCGGAGTGGCTGGGCTGCGCGATCGTGGGCGTCCTGCTGCTGGGCGCCAACGGCGCGGTGTGCGTGGCGGAGACGACGGTGCCCTCCGGGCTCGCCGCCCTGCTCATCGCCACCGTACCGCTGTGGCTGCTGGGCATGGACGCGGTGCTGAACCACGCCCGGCTCGGGCCGGCGCCGGTGACCGGGCTGGTCATCGGGCTGGCCGGGGTCGGCCTGCTGTCTGGCCTCGGCGGCGGTAAGGCCGGGGCTTCAGCTTCGGGAGTGGCGATCATCCTGTCCGCGGCGGCGGCCTGGGCGCTGGGGACGATCATGGCCCGGCGGGTCACCACGCCGGCCAGCCCGGCGCTGACCAGCGCGATGCAACTCCTCACCGGGGGCGGTGTCCTGCTTGTGCTCGCCGCGGCCACCGGCGAGTTCGGCTCGCTCCGGCTGTCCGCGGTGTCGGGCAGCTCCTGGCTGGCCCTGGGCTACCTGACCGTGGTCGGATCCATCGTGGCGTTCTCCGCGTACGTCGTGGCCGTGAGGCTACTGCCTGTCACCACAGTCGCGACGTACGCTTACATCAACCCGGTGATCGCGGTGCTGCTCGGCACGCTCATCCTGAACGAAAGGCTGACCCCGGCCATGTTCGTCGGCGGCGCCTTTATCGTCGGCGCCGTGGTGCTCGTGGTGCGGCCAAGGAAAATCCGGGGGATGGGTCCACCCCGGTAGCGGGGGTCCCGCGGGCCGCCCCTGGGTCAGCACAGTTACAACAGGCCGGCCAGCAGGACGGCGATGATGCCGGTGATGAACACGCCGTCGAAGGTTCCCGCGCCGCCGATCGACACCACCGGCGCGCCCAGCCGCCGGACCTTCGGCAGGTTGACCAGGTCCGCGCCGACCAAGGTGCCCAGCGTGCCGCCCGCGTACGCGAGCCCGGCGACGGCCGCCGGATGCAGGGCCACGGCGACCAGGGCGGCGAAAATACCGGGCAGCAGCGCCGGGACCGCGATGCCGAGTCCCGGCACCGGCCGCGCCACCAGGTGCACGAGGGCGCCGACGATGACCACGGCGGCCAGCGCCTGCCAGCCGATCCGGTCATGCGCGATCAGGTAGCCGGAGACGAGCACGGGCACCAGCGCGCCCCCCACGTTCACCGCGATGGTCGTGTTCCGCCTGGTCAGCATCGGGACCAGATACCTGACCCCGAATACGCTGACGGCGCGCCGCACCTCGACGAGCTGGTTGCGCAGGCGGGCGACGGGCACGTTCACCGCGCTGCCGACCAGGCTGACGAGCAGGAGCGTCAGCGCCACAGCCGGGCTGATGCCCAGCCGGTCGAAGGCGTAGCTGAAGATGCCGACCTGCAGCAGCGCGACCAGCAGGGCCACGGCCACCAGGCCCGCGAGCAGGAACGGGCCAGCCAGCGGCCAGTAGAACATCTGCCGCCCACGGCTGCCGCTGCCATCGTGGCGGCCGTCCCAGGCGGCGCGACCGCCCAGCCTTCCCGTATCCCCGAACATGTTCCGCACCTCCGCCGGCGCGATGGCCTCCGCGCCTGCATCGGTGCAACGGCCGGCATAGTCGAGTTATGCCGTGTTTAGCTGCAGGCGTATGCCTTCGGGCCGAGGGCCGCCGCGTTGACCGCAGAGCCGGCCTGCCCGCGAAGTCTGTCTGGGGGCAGGCCCGCGCGGGCAGGAGCAGTCCCAGTGGCATGAGCGGCTTCAGCTCCGACATCGAAGCGCGAGCCGAGTTGATGGAAGGCTTCCGGATCTGCGCGAAGTGCGGCGCCGACCACTTCACCCAGCGCCCGTGCCCTCGCGGCGAGAGGTCCGCGGGCTAGAGGCCGACGCGGCGGCCCGCGTAATGTCGTTTGCTGGCCACGTGGACGCTACGCAGCGAAGGAGCTCCGCCCGGACAGGGTGCATTTCTGCCACCACACCGAAATCGTTCACAGCTGACCCGGCGCGTGTGACCATAGGCCGTGTCGCTCCCGTCTGCGGGCGACACGGATAGGGAGGGGAATTCATGCTTGATGCCTTCTACGGCGCGTTCTCGACGGCGTGTTTCGCCCTGCTGGGGCTGTGGCTGGTCATCGTTCAGATGCGCCTCAGCGAATGGGAAAAGGATCCGGAGCGCCGACGGCGCTCTTACGGCGTCGCGCTGCACTTCGCCCTGCCCGGGATAATGAGCGTGTTCGCCTTGATCGACTCGCAGGTGGCCGCATTCTGGCGCGTATCGTTCGCCATCGTGGCATTCGGCGGTGCCGTCGTCATGGTCGCGGTGCGCGGCTTTCCCGCGCAGCCCGGCCGCGGCGGCGGTCTTCCGGTCTCGGATCGACTCGGCGTGGCCGCTTATGCGGTGGCGATCATTCTTTATGTCCTCATCGGGGTTCTGGCCTTGATTCCCGGCCGGGACGTGCTCCGAACCGAGGCGGTGCTGCTGACCACGCTGGTGTTCTTGGGCTTCAACGTCGCGTGGTTGCTGATGTTCGACAGCCCCCCGGCCAGCCCCCGGCCCGCCGGGGAGTAGAGCTCACTTCGCCGAGGGGATAGCGCTGGCTGCTTCCTCGATGCCGAGCCGGGCCAGCGCGTCGGCACGCTCGTTGCCCTCATCACCGGCGTGGCCCTTGACCCAGAGCCAGGTGACCTCGTGGCCGTTGATGGCCTCGACCAGCCTGCGCCAGAGGTCCGCGTTCTTGACCGGCTGCTTGGCCGAGGTCAGCCAGCCGTTGCGCTGCCAGCCCCTGATCCACTTGGTGATCCCGTCCAGCAGGTACCTGCTGTCGGTGTACAACTGCACCTTCGCCGGGCGGTTGAGGGCCTCGAGGGCCTGGATGGCCGCCATCAGCTCCATCCGGTTGTTCGTGGTCAGCGGCTCGCCGCCGTGCAGCTCTCTTACCGCGTCATTCCAGTGGAGCACCACGCCCCAGCCGCCTCGCCCCGGATTTCCGCTGCATGCGCCGTCGGTGTAGATCACGACCTCGGTCATGCCCGAAGGTTACGCCCTGACCGGACCCGGCGACGCCCGCCCGCCGGGGTAGCTCGGAGGGAGGCGGTGATTTGCGTTGGCTGGCAGGAGTTCCTAAAGTAAAGGGACACCGACGCGGGGTGGAGCAGTTCGGTAGCTCGCTGGGCTCATAACCCAGAGGTCGCGGGTTCAAATCCCGCCCCCGCTACCAAGTCCCAGCAGGTCAGGGCCTCGGAGCAATCGCTCCGGGGCTCGCTTGCTGTC
>JASIGD010000597.1 GCA_030045295.1 Streptosporangiaceae bacterium | reverse complement strand
CCGGCCTGGACGGCGGCGGCGTAGAACTCGTTGGCCCAGCCGTTGCGGCTCAGGCCGACCAGGTAGAGCAGGCCGGTGCCGACGAGCAGTCCGAGCAGCGCCGGGCGGGCCCACGCTGGGTCGCCTGGCCGGGCCCGAAGCAGCCGCTGCCTGCGGCCGGACCGGGAGTGTCCGGCGGGCTGGGCCGCGCCGGGCTGCGCGGACGTGGCGGTCATCGTGAGCTCCTTTCCGGGTCGCGCGGTTGGCCGCGGAATACCCACCCGCGGTACAGCCCGAACCGGACGACGGTGGCGATCAGGTTGGCGAGCACGAGCACCGTGACTTCGGCTGTCCGGCTGGCGTGCGGGGAAACGGCATGCAGGACGCCGAGTGCACCGGAGGTCAGCGCCAGGCTGATGCCGAACGCCACGAGGCCGAGCGCCTGGTGGCGGGCCGCGCGCGTGCGGCCGCGGATGCCGAACGTGAACCGCCGGTTGGCCGCGATGTTGGCCACGGCGGTGATCAGCAGGCTGATGGCGTTCGCGAGCTGCGCTGCCATCGCGCCGCGCAGCAGGAGGTACAGCAGGACGTAGGCGGCGGTGCTGGCCACGCCGATCACCACGAACCGCGCCAGCTGGCTGAGCAGCAGCGCACGGCCGGCCGGGCCGGCCGACGTGGTGCCCGGCGGCGAGGAACCGCGCAGCACCGGAACGGCGAGCCTGCCCCGGGCCAGCGCGGTGCCCAGCCGGACGATGCCGCGTAGGTCGGCCATCGCGGTGTGCAGCACATCCACCCGGGAGTCTGGGTCGTCGATCCAGTCCACCGGGACCTCGTGGATCCGCAGCCCGGCCCGCTCGGCCAGCACGAGCAGCTCGGTATCGAAGAACCACCCGATGTCGGAGGTCAGCGGGAGCAGAATCCGCGCCTGGTCCGCCCGGATCGCCTTGAAGCCGCACTGAGCATCCGAGAACCGGGTGCCCAGCGTCGCGTGCAGCAGCAGGTTGTAGCAGCGCGAGATGACCTCCCGGCTAGGCCGGCGGACTACCCGGGCGCCGCGGGCCAGCCGGGTGCCGATCGCCACGTCGCTGTGCCCCGACACCAGCGGCGCGACCAGCGGCAGCAAGGCGTTCAGGTCCGTCGAAAGGTCAACATCCATGTAGGCGTAGACGTCGGCGTCGCTGGCCAGCCAGGCCGAGCGCAGTGCCCCGCCCCGCCCGGGCCGCTCGATCCGCACCGCGCGCACCGAACCGAACTCGGCCGCTAGCGCGCTGGCCACGGCCCAGGTGCCGTCATCACTGCCGTTGTCGGCTATCGTGATCCGCGCTGCGAACGGAAACCGATCCCGCAGGTGGGCGCGCACGCGCCGCACGCTCGGGCCGAGGTCACGCTCCTCATTGCGGACCGGGATCACGATCTCCACCGCGGCGCCGCGCGTCGGCTGGGACTGGCAGTCCCCGGCCTTTCCGTCGGCCTGGAGCAAGGAATCAGACGCCACGCTCACCGCGCCCACTGGCCTGAGGCCTGCGCATGAAAGTTCCTCCCGTATCGGTCGGCCCGTGCTGGCCGTCAGGGCCGCGTGCCGCGGCTCGCACGGCATGACAGTCCATCAGACGGCCCGTAAAACCAGCGTCAAAGCCCCGCGTGCGCGGGCGGGCACAGACAGCAAACCCAGAGCAACGCCTGACGTGGATCTAAGCCTCTCCGGGCAGGCTGGCGACGGCGAGTCACGTGCACGGGCGGGAGGTGCCGGTGCGAGTTCTGGTAGCAGAGGACACGCGGCAATTGGCCGAAGCTGTCGCGGACGGGCTACGCGGTCAGGCCATGGCCGTGGATGTGGTCTTCGACGGCCAGGCTGCGCAGGAGAGCCTGGCGGTCAACGACTACGACGTGGTCATCCTGGATCGGGACCTGCCGCTCGTCCACGGGGACGAGGTGTGCCGGTCATTGGCCGCCGGCGGTGCCACGGTCCGGATTCTCATGCTGACGGCCGCCGGGGACCTGTCCGAACGGGTGACGGGTCTGAATCTGGGCGCCGATGACTACCTGATCAAGCCGTTCGCATTCACCGAGCTAGTCGCGCGGGTCCGGGCCCTGGGACGGCGGGCGCGGCCGGCCGATCCGCCGGTCCTCGAACGCGCGGGGATCCGCCTCGACCCGGTCCGCCATAAGGCATCACGCCACGGGCGTCCGCTACCGCTGCGGCACAAGGAGTTCCTCGTCCTGGAGGAACTGCTGCGCGGCGGAGGCGCCGTGGTATCGGCCGAGCAGCTCTTGGAGAAGGCGTGGGATGAGAATATCGACCCGTTCACGCACGTCGTCCGCGTCACGATCATGACCCTGCGCCGCAAGCTCGGCGAACCCTCGCCGATCGAGACGATCCCAGGAGCGGGGTACCGGATTCCGTGAGGCACCTCACCGCATCCCACCGGCCGGGCATTCGGCGACAGTCCCGGCTCAGCTTCCTGCCAGAGCCGCGGCTAAGCATGCGGAACCGCCTCACCCTGCTCTACGGCGGGCTGTTCCTGATCGCCGGCGGGATCCTGATCGCCATCTTGTACATCATCTTCACGACCAACTTCCCGGGCGGCCATCTCGCCGCGGGAATCTTCCCGCTGCCCGGGGGGCACCCCCCGCCATCGGGACCCCGGCTCACCCGGGCTGAAATACAGGATCTCGGCCAGAAGCTGGATCAGCATCGCAGCGAGATCATCAGCTCGTTGCTATGGGAATCCCTGCTGGCCCTGGCCGTGGTAGCGGTAGCCGCCGTGGGCTTCGGCTGGCTCATGGCCGGCCGGGCGCTCCGCGCGGTACGGCACATCACCGACACCGCCCGCCGGGTGGCCGGGAGTAATCTGCACGAGCGTATCGCCCTGGCTGGCCCACGGGACGAGCTGAAGGAACTCGCCGACACATTCGACGCCATGCTGGAGCGGCTAGACACCTCGTTCGACGGGCAGCGCCATTTCGCGGCCAACGCCTCGCATGAGCTGCGCACGCCGCTGGCCACCAACCGGACCCTGCTAGAGGTGGCCGTGGCGCAGCACCGCGTTCCCGCGGAACTCCGCCAGGTCATCGACACCGTGCTCGCGACCAGCGCCCGCAGCGAGCTGATCCTCGACGGGCTTCTCACCCTGGCCCGCTGCGAGAATCAGGCCATCGACCGGCTGCCTGTTGACCTGTCCGATGTCGCCGCCGGGGCCGTGGAGGAAACGGCGGCAGAAGCCGCTGCCGCGGGGGTCACCGTCGACGCGGCACCCGACCCGGCACCCACCACCGGCGACCCCATCCTGCTGGAACGCCTGGCACTCAACCTCGTCCGCAACGCCATCCAGCACAACCACCACGGCGGCTGGGTCACAGTGACCACCCGGACGGCTGCCGCGCCCGGCATGGTCGAGCTCGAGGTGAGCAACTCCGGACGGCCCGTCCCGCCCGAGCAGGCCGACACGTTGTTCGAGCCCTTCCGGCGGCTCGGCGGCGTCCGGGCCGGCCACCCTCACGGCGCGGGCCTCGGCCTGTCCATCGTCCGGTCCATCGTCCAGACCCACGGCGGGCAGCTAGCCGCGGCCGCCCGCGACGGCGGCGGCCTGGTCGTCCAGGTCCAGCTCACGGCCACGTCACCGAACGGGTAGCCGCTGAACCCACCCGGCGTCGGATCGCAGCGGATCCAAAGCGTCTCGCTTCCGGTGCGCTCGGTGGCTATGGCACAGTCCTGACTGTGCCTTTGGAGGATCTGCCGGACTGGTTGCCGGGTTGGTGCCTGGATCATCTGGGTGGCGAGCCCGTCGGCGTGCTGTTCCAGCTGCAACAAGTCTCAATGGTGTTCGGCCTCCGGCTGCCCGGGGGTACGGACGTGGTCGTCAAGGCGCGCGCCGATGACGGCCGGGCCGTGTCGTGTGTCGCGGCGCAGGCCCGGCTGGCCGGGCGCGGGTTTCCGTGTGCCCGCCCGCTCACGCCGGCGGTCGGTGCCGGTTCGCTGGCCGTGCACGCCGAGGAGTTCCGGCCCGGCGGCGAGGTGTTGCACGGGGATTCGCCGGAGGTGGCCGCGCGCTACGCGGAGGTGTTCGCCCGGCTGATGGCCGAGCTGGCTGAGGTGACCGTCGCGCCGCCGCTGCCGAACCCGCCCTGGGTGCGCTGGGACCACACCGGTTCCGGGGTGTGGCCGGCGATCGGCTGCCTCGATAACCGCGACCAGAGCGCCGTGCCCGGGTACGTCGCTGACACCGCAGAGCGGGCCCGGGGGCGGATACTGGCTGCCGGCCTGCCCTGCGTGCTGGGCCACGCCGACTTCGAGGCGCAGAACCTGCGGTGGCACGGCCATCAGGTATGGGCGGTGCACGACTGGGACAGCCTGGCCTGGCACCCGGAGGCGGCGCTGGCGGGAGCGGCGAGCGGGATGTTCGCCAGCGCCGGGCCGCCCACGCTGGCGCCGATCGACAGCTCCGCGGCGTTCCTGGCGGCGTACCAGCGCGTCCGGAGGCGCTTGTTCACGGCCGTGGAGCAGGAGATCGCGTGGGCGGCCAGCTTGTGGCCGGCCGCGTACAACGCCCGGGAGCAAGCACTGCACGGAGACGCCCCGTGGTCCGGGGATGCGCTCCGCGCACAAGCAACCGAACGCCTCCGCCGGGCTAATGCCTAGCGCCAGCATCCGAGTCCAGCCAGCAGGTCCGGGCCCGGATGGCCGGGGACTGATGAGTTTCCAGGAACGGTGCGGTCTACCATGCTGCAAGGAATAAGCAGGAGAGGAGCCAGCCGATGGGCGCCGCCTTCAATGACGTGGGAGCCGTCATCCTGTTCGTAGAGGACCTGCAGCGGTCCAAGGCCTTCTATCACGATGTGCTGGGGCTGGATGTCGAGTTCGAGGACGCCGAATCCGTCGGTTTCAAGATCGAAGGGCTGGCCTTCATCATGCTGCAAGTCGATCATGCCCGCGTGCAACTACAGGGCGAGCCGACGGCTACTCCCAGCGCAGCAGCGACGGCCTTCCTGACCACCTTCGCCGACGATGTTGACGCCCTTCATGCTGATCTGGTCGGGCGGGGCATCGGGTTCTTCCAGGAGCCGACCGATCAACCCTGGGGCATGCGGACGGCCTACTTCAAGGATCCCGACGGCCACGTCTGGGAGATAGCCCAACCGGTCAAGCAATCGCCATCGTAAAGTCAACGGGCACTCCTCGCGGGGATGCGGATCGGGACGTGCTGACGGCCAGGGCGGGGCAAGAGGTCAGGGCCGAGAGACAGGCGGCGAACCTCCGCGGCAGCCGCAGCGCGCCTAGAATCGGCTTGCCGCATCAAGGCGAGCGGCGCATCAACCGATCCGGGCGACGAGGAGACCGCAATGAGCAACAAGCCGAGCGTCGTGCTTGTCCATGGCTTTTGGGGCGGCGCGGCCCACTGGGCCAAAGTCATCGTCGAGCTCAACCGTCGTGGTTACGACTCGCTGCACGCGGTGGAGAATCCCCTGACGTCCCTGTACGACGACGCCGAGCGCACGCAGAAGATGGTCAAGCAGGTCGATGGGCCGGTTCTGCTCGTTGGTCACTCCTACGGCGGGGCGGTCATCACCCAGGCTGGCGACCTCCCGAACGTCGTCGGGCTCGTGTACGTGGCCGCATTCGCCCCGGACGCCGGCGAGAACCTTGGGCAGATCAGCGAGTGGAACGTAGCCGCCGCGGCGGCCGCAGGGAACATCGCACCCGACTCAGACGGGTACGTCTGGATCAAGCAGGACAAGTTCCGCGAGAGCTTCTGCCAGGACCTGCCTGCCGACGAAGCACTGGTGATGGCCGTGACGCAGAAGGCGCCGGTCGGCTCGACCTTCGGCAACGCCATCTCCGACCCGGCGTGGAGGAAGAAGCCAACCTGGTATCAGGTATCGACAAGCGACCGCATGATCCACCCCGATACCGAGCGGCGCATGGCCGAGCGCATGAACCCGCGGAGCACGATCGAGCTCGACGCCAGCCACGCCTCACTGGCTTCGCAACCCAACGCGATCGTTGACCTGATCGACCAGGCCGTGACCGCGCTCGCCTGACACTGGCATCGGCCGGGGGTGCCCGCCGAACGGATCCGGAACCCCCGACCCCACACACCCCCGGAACCCGGAACCGGTCGGTGAGCGCGATCACGTGGAACCGGTTATTCCGGACGCCCCTCCTCGCGTATCCGGGTCACCGCGGGGGAGCCCGGCTGAGGATCCAGTTCGTCCAGGCGGACTCCGTGCGCCCAGGCCGTGCCGTAGATGAGGAGGTCCAGGGCCGTGCTGGCGAGCTCTTCGACGTCACCGTCGAGCTCGCCAGCCAGCCAGGCGTCCAGGACGGCGACGTGTGCCCCGACGAAGGCTCGCGCCATCACCGGGACGGGGACGCGCGGCTGGCGGCCAAGCGCCGTGAGCCGGTCACGGAAGTTCTGCTCGGCGTAACGGCTCAGGTCGGACAGGTGGGCCTGGCGGGTCCGGGCGTCGCTCAAGCAGGCCCGGTACAGGTCGGGCATGTCGGCCGCTTGCTTGTACGCGGCGGCGATAGCGTCGCGGTGGACGGTGATCGGCGACCCGCCCTGGCCGGCGATGCGCTGCACCAGGTCCTTGGTGAGCCGATTGAACACCGAGAACTGCACGGCCTCTTTGTTGGGATAGTGGGCGTAGAAGGTGGCCCGGGCCAGGTCGGCCCGGTCGGTAATGTCTTCCACGGTGACCCGGTCATACCCGCGCTCGAGTACCAGCTGCACGAACGCGTCCTCGATCGCCGCCTTGGTGCGGGCGACGCGCCGCTGTGTGCGAGAGCCTGGTCGTGACGGTGGCATCGGCATCTCCCTGCGCCGGGCAGTTAGGGGCGTGGTGAGTCCAGTAAATCTCGTGCCGTGATACTGGCCGACACCCGAGCCGCCCGTGTCCGCTCAGGATGTACTCAGACAGATTGACATGTACTAGACATTCTGTATGGTTTTCTCCAAGCCTGGGAGGGAGGGGCGACATGATGGAACCAGGGCCCGGAGCCAGCGCCGTCATCAAGGCCGCCCCGTCCGCCTACGGCGCCCCGCCGGACCGGCGATGCGGCGGCCCGTACCCTTCCGGGCGTAGGCCAATGTTCGCCAGCGGGTTCTGCCCCGGGCGGCCCGGTGCAGCCGCGAGCGCCTGGTGACCGCCGAACCTGCCCGTGTCATCAGCGTCATGAATCCCTGGGCGTGGCGTATCGTTACCGGGCTGCTGGCCGTCGTGGAACTACCCTGGAAACCTTCCTGGCGCGGGGTGCTGTGGATCCACGCCAGCAAGAACAGCGACCTGTCCGCCCCCGCCGCACTGTGGCCGCCCCGCGGGCAGCTGGTCACCTCGGCGATCATCGGCCACGTCACCCTCGCCGACGTTGGGGGACCGCCCGGTGCGTGGCGGTGGATACTGACCAACCCACTCCAGCTGGCCGAGCCAGTGACCGGGGTGCACGGGCATCCCGGCCTGTGGCTCATGGACTTGCCGCCACGGCTTACGGCCGGCGGAAACACGGGCCGGATGGAGGGGTAGCAGCGCATGCGATGGCGTCAGAGTTTCATCGCCGAGGTCTTCCAGGCACTTCAGCAGCTCGGCTTGAGGGCTTGTCCCGTCTGCGGCTCGGCAGACGGCCTGGGCATAGGGCGTTTTCCCGCGTTCTTCCTCGAGGGCGGGCCTCCCTCCGACGTTGACGATCTCCCTCTCGGCGAGGATGACGATTATCGCCTGACCTTTGCCGTCCGGATCGAATGCACCGCGTGCGGCCACTTCATGTTGTTCAACGCCCACAAGTACCGGACTGGAGATGAACCGATCCTGGTGCGGGAACGAGCCGAGGAAGAACATCAGCTTCCGCAGTGACGGCCGGGCGACGGTACGACGCTAGGCCTGGCGGGTGCGGTTGCCCCAGATGTGGGTGGGATTCACCCGGATGAAATGCGCGGGCACCCCCTCGACCCACGGCTCCAGTCCGGCATCGATAAACGGCGCGCGCTCGGCCTCGGTGTCAAGGTGATGCGCGGCCCCCCGTAGCAGCACGATCCACCCCAGACGCGCGTCCACATCGATCCGGTCCGCCTCCACCGCAACCTCGTACTCGGCCCGCGCGATACCAGTGCGCAGATCCTCGTCAAAAAGGACGGGATCCCACGTCCCCAAGACCATCGACCCCTCGTCGATCATGTAGACGACCGGCAGCGCCATCGGCCCGTACCGGCTGTTATAGACCAGACGCCCGAGCGCCCCGCTAGCGAGTAGCTCCCAGCACTCCGCATCATCCAAGAGCTCCACCACGCGCCGGGCACCCGCTCCCGGGCCGGGCGATGCAGAACGGCCGGGAGAACTGAGATCGGCTTCATTATCCGGCATAGTTCCACACTCTAGGAGAGTCCCGCGAAAGCCGTCCAGCCTGCCGTTAGGCGAAGAAGGCAAGCGCACTCCGCGGCCCGTCCATCGCCGAATAGAGTAGACGCCGTGACGCCAGAAGATGCGGTTCGGGCCTATTTCGCCGCCTACAGCGAGGGCCGTCCAGAGCAGTTCGACGAGATCGTATCGCCGGACTACGTCGACTACGGCCACACTCCCCCGGGTCACGGACCCCAGGGCGCGCGCGACGATTACGAGCACGCCGTCAAGCTCGCCGGCGGCGTGCCGGTGTACGACATCGACGCACTGGTCACGCGCGACGACACGGTCGCCACGGCCTGGACCGGGCACCTTCCGAACGGTTCGGACTTCCGCGGCCTAAGCCTTTACCTGGTCGTCGACGGGCGGGTGGCCGAGGCGCGGCACGCCATGATCGGCCGGCTGCCCATCTGACCACTCCGCTGGTTCCGCCGGCTCGCCCTTCGGGCCGGCCGCGGGATCGACCGAACGCTCCCGTAAAAGGGCCGGAGCTAGGATTGCTGGCAGCCAGTGCACATGTCCCGGAGGTCCAGCCATGACGACGACCGCTCCCGCTCAGGGCACCGGGGACATCCAGGACGCCGGTCACGTCGACGTCCTCATCGTCGGCGCCGGGGTCTCCGGCATCGGGGCCGCGCATCACCTGCGGGAGCAGTTTCCCGAGCGGACCTTCGTCATCCTGGACGCGCAGGACAACCGGGGCGGAACCTGGTGGACCCATCGGTACCCGGGCGTGCGCTCCGACAGTGACCTGTTCACCTACGGCTACCGGTTCAAGCCGTGGCCCGGCCCGTCGATCGCGGCGGGCGAGAAGATCCTCGCCTACCTCGACGAGGTCATCGACGAGGACGGCCTCGGCCAGTACATCCGCTACCAGCACCGGGTAACCGCGGCCAGCTGGTCCACCGAGGACCGCCGGTGGACCGTCGAGGTCACCCGGGCCGACACCGGGCAGGAGCTGCGGTTCACCACCTGCTTCCTGTGGATGTGCCAGGGCTACTACAACCACGACGAGCCCTACCGGCCGCAGTGGGAAGGCATGGACCGCTTCCAGGGCCTGGTCATACATCCTCAGCGGTGGCCCGAGGACCTCGACCTGGCGGGCAAGCGCGTCGTCGTGATCGGCTCCGGCGCCACGGCCGCGACGCTGATCCCCGCGATAGCCGGGGAAGCGGAGCACGTGACGATGCTGCAGCGTTCCCCCTCCTACTTCTACGCCCCGCCCACCACGCACGAGCTCGCCGCGACGCTGGCCCCCCTGGACCTCCCCGATGAGTGGATGCACGAGATCATGCGCCGCCAGTACATCACGCAGTACGACTGGCTGGCCCGGACATCGTTCACAGCGCCCGACGAATTGCACACGTTCCTCATCGAGTCGATGCGCCCGCTGCTGCCCGAGGGCTTCGACGTCGATAAGCATTTCACCCCGCGCTACCGCCCGTGGCAGCAGCGTATCGCCGTCGTCCCGGACGGCGATCTGTTCGGCGCCCTGCGCGAGGGGAAGGCCTCGATCGTCACCGACACCATCGAGACGTTCACCGAGCACGGGATTAAGGTCAGCTCCGGTGAGGAGATCCCCGCCGACATCGTCATCACCGCCACCGGCTTCAACATGTCGGTCCTCGGCGACGTCACCTTCACCGTCGACGGCGAACCGGTCGATTTCGCCGAACGCGTCACCTGGCGCGGCATCATGATCAACGGCGTGCCGAACATGGCCTACGTCCTCGGCTACTTCCGGCACAGCTGGACCTTGCGCGTTGACCTGGTCGGCGACCTGGTGGGCCGGCTGCTGGCAACCATGCAAGATAAGGGCGCCACGATGGTGGTCCCCACGCTGCGACCCCAGGACGCCGGGATGCCGCTGCGGCCGTTTTCCGATCCGGAGAACTTCAACCCCGGCTACGTCATGCGCTCGCAGCACATCTTGTTCAAACAGGGCGACCGCGAGCCGTGGACCCACATGCTGGAGCACGAGCAGGAGCGCGAGATCCTGCCGGAGACGGACCTCGACGACGGGACGCTGGTCTACTGCTGAGTCCGGCAGGCCGGGTCGCGGCGCCAGCGCCGAGCGCGCCGCTCAGCGCGCGTCGAGGAAGGGCGTGATCAACGCGAGCACCTCGCCGGGCCGTCGTGTCACGCCGACGTGTGTGGTCCCGGGGAGCACGGCGAGTTGGGCGTTCGGCAAGAGCCCGAACAGCTCCACCACGTCGGGCAACGGCGAGAAATCGCGGTCACCGAAGATGAGCAGTGTGGGAACCTGCAGTGACCGCAGCTCGTCGGTCCATCCCGGGAACTCGTGCACCAACGCCTGCGTCTTGGCGGCGAACTCGCCGAAGTGCGCGGGGTCGGGAGCGACCGCGTCGTAGGCGTCGCGCATCGCCTGGAAGTCGGCTGGCGTCGGCATGCGGTCGTCGTCGAGTGGCGCGCTCTCCCGGCCCGGCGGGCGGTGGGCGTCGGCCGAGGCGACGATCAGCTTGCCGACCCGGGTGGGCGCGCCGAGCGCGACCGCGTACGCGACCAGACCGCCGAGGCTGAAGCCGAAAAGATCGGCTTCGGCGATGCCCAGATGGTCGAGCAGCGCGACGACGTCACCGGCGAGCGCCTCGATCGTCATCGGGCGGCCGGTGTCGGCGGTGTGCCCGTGGCCCTGGGATTCCACCGCGATCACCTGCCTGCTCGCCGCGAGGGGTTCGAGCAGCGGCCCGAAATTGAGGGCGATGGTCAGCAGGCCGCCGTGGAGCAGCACGAGCGGCTTTCCGCTGCCGCGGACCTCGTAGTAGAGCTGCAGGCCGTTCACTGGTGCGTACGTCATGCCGGGTATGACGGTACGCGGCCGGCGAACTCATCGCGAAGCGCGGCGGCAAACAGCCGGACCGCAAGGCAGGTGGCCCGGAGCGAAGCACCACCGGCCGTTCGGTATAAAGAATTTTGGTTATCCGGCCGACAGTGCGGGGCGGGCGGCGGGACGTCCAGGGCGGGGTTGCGGTCGAAGAAGCCGGTGGGCTTGAGCGTGAATCCGCACCGTGAGACCGGCATGACGGGCCAGTCCTCGGGGCGCGGGACGTGCGTGGGGCCGAACGTGTGCCACAGGACGATATCCGCGCCGTTGATGTCCCGGTCGCCCGCGGTGAACCCGGGAAGCCCGGCGCCGCCGGGATGCTGGTTCACGAAGTCGCCCGCGGAATAGCGCTGGTCCGGGTCGTACCTGGTCACCCACAGGTGGTTGGCCGCGAACCCGGCCCGCGCGGCCAGCGGAGAGCCGGGGTCGGCCAGCAGCGCGGGCGTCGGCTCCGGATAGAGCGTATAGCCGGTCGGGCGGCCGAACCTGTTCTCGTGCTCGGTGCTGATGATCCGCCAGGTCCTCCCCCGCGTGCCGTCCGCGCGCCGGCCGGCCTCTGACTCGCGGGTCAGCCGGGTCACGTTCTGCACGATGGCGTTGCCGTACGGGTTTTCCGGCCCGACCGGACGGCCGCTGACGTCGACCTCTTCCACGGCGTTGGCCAGCCCGTCCACGGTCATGTCCAGGCGCGCGCTGAACAGGTGCTGGTGCACAGGCCCGGCCAGGCCGGGGGCCACCTCGGTGGAATAGGGATATCCGCCGCCGGGATAAGCCGCGGTGAACAGCACCCCGGTCGTCTTGATCTCGCACTCGATCGTGCCGTCCAGGTAGAAGTACCAGTAGAAGCCGTAGTCGTAGTTGCCGACCGTGGTGAAGTACGACACCACGAGCCGGCGCTGGCGGCGGGAGGCGGCCGAGCCGTTGAAGATATCGGTGTGCTTCCAGAGGATGCCAAAGTCCTCTTCGTGGACGCAGATCGCGTTCTGGATGACCTTCGGTTGGCCCGAGTCGTCGGTCACCGTCGCGTCCAGGTAGGCGATTTCGCCCAGGCAGTCACAGCCGAGCTCGAGCGAGTTGGCCCACTTCCCGACCAGGTACTCGCCAGCGTCGAAGTACGCCTGCCAGTAGCGGAACCGCGGGTCGCCGTACGGCACGACCATCTCGGGGATCGACGCCCGGTAGATCACCGGCCGCTCGCGGCCGCCGGAATGCAGGCTGATCTGGTGCAGCGTCAGTCCTTCGCGCGCGTCGAAACCGACCCGCATCGACCAGTCCTGCCAGCGCAGCGCGTACCCGTCCAGGGTGAAGCTCGGTCCGTCCGGCTGGGTGATCTCGACGGGCTTGAGCGTGGTGCGGTACGGGCCGCGGATAGCCTCGTCGTAGAGGCCGGACTCGGCGGGGACCGGCAGCTCGAACTCGTCGGTGATCTTGAAGACCTTCTTCTCGATCAGGTCGACGTACGCGGCGACGCCGTCGACCGGGTGGGCCCAGGCCAGGTCCTGCTCGTCGGCCTGGACGAACGCGAGCACGCGCACCATCCGCCGCCGGTCGTCGTCGGCCACGCCGAACACGCCCGCGGTGATAGGGGCGGTCTTGAGCTTGCTCATGTCGTGCAGGCCGCGGCGGGCCATGGCAGCGCGCCAGCCTGGGTCCGCCTTGACGATCTCGTCTACGGCGGCGAAGTCGCTCTCGATGATCGGCAGCTGGCCGTCGGTCCGCGGATCCAGCCTGCGCGCGCTGACCACCCGACGGCCCGGCAGGGAGACCACCACGTCGGTGGACTCGCCGGTGTCGGTGTCGATCAGGAACGCGCGCAGGCGGCGGTCGGCGGTCTGGGGGCTGTCGGGGGCCAGGACTTCGTCCTTGGGGGGTTCCGCCAGCCCGTAGTAGGCAAAGCGGGTCGGGCCGACGAGCAGCCCGGCCGCGGCGATGATCTCCCTTCCGGCCAGGTACTCATCGGCGGTAGCCGGGTCAAGCGGATGCGGGGCAGGCGCGGGTGATGTGCCCTCCGTCCGGACGGCGGTATCGGTCACGATGAGCTATTCGTCGGCGACGATCGAGCCGACCCGGTCGCCCAGGCCGGGATCGCGCCTGACCAGCCACATCGCGTAAATGATGGACACCACGATGAGGCCCAGCCCGACCCACGGGAACCAGTCGTACGGCTGGATCGCCGGCGACGGGTTGAACAGGTAGTAGATGGGGATGCCGACCGCGACCACGCCGAGGGCCGGCAGCACGACGTGCTTGATCACGCTGAACTCGTCCGGCCGGTACTTGCGGTAGTAGAACGGCAGCGCCACGTTGGCCGCCAGGTACACGAACACGACCAGGATCGTGCCCATCGTGGCGGATTCGGCGAAGAAGTTCAGCGCGCTCAGGGCGTTGCCGGTCCCGCCGATCCAGTGGCCGAGCGCCCAGCCCAGGACGATGGCCGAGGCGATGCCGACGAAGGCGATGATGGCGTTGACCGGCGTGCGGCGGACCGGCTGGACCCGGCCGATCCATCTCGGCAGCAGACCCTCGCGACCGGCGTTGAAGATCAGCCGGCACTGGGAGTTCACCGCGGCGATGAGCACGCCGAGGGTGGAAGTGAGCCCGGCCAGGTAGGCGATGAAGGCCAGCCAGGCCCCCACGCCGTGGGCGACGGCGATGAACGGGATGAGGGGGGCCGTGAGCGCCGACGCGCTGTAGTGGAAGCCGCTGACGGTGGCGTAGGCCACCAGCAGGTACAGGACGGCCATGAGGGCGATCGACAGGAACACGGCCCGCGGCACGTTACGCCGGGGGTTGGTGGTCTCCTCGGCCAAGGCCGCCGAGTTCTCCCAGCCGATGAACAAGTAGACGGCGAGCGGGAAGGCGACGCCCAGGCCGCTGAAGCCGTTCAGCACCTTACTGGGCTCGAACGGGACGCCGGACAGGTGGCCGCCGTTCTTGATTAGCACGGCGATCGACACCACGAGCAGCACGGTCAGCTCGAAGGCGAAGAAGAACCCCGCCAGCTTGGTTGACACGGCCACGCCGCGGAACATCATGAACATGGCGCCGGCGGTGAAGAGGGCGGAGAAGATGATCCAGGGAACGTTCGTGCCCGTGTAGTACTGGATCATGATCGACAGGAACCCACCCGAGATGACCAGCACCGACGAGATCGCGATGATGTAGCCGGCCCCGGCCACCAGCGCGGTGGTCACCGCGCTGGTGCCGCCGAACGTCTTGCCCACGAACGTGATGAAGCCGCCGGTCGACGGGTGCGCCCGGGAGAACTGCGCAAGCGTGTTGCCGAGCAGGGCAATGGCGACGGCAGCGACGAGGATGACCAGCGGCGAGGCGAGGCCGGCCAAGAGCACCATGCCCGCGAAGCCGAAGTAGAAGCTGTAGGCCGGGCCGATGTTCGCCATCGTCGAGGCGGAGATGTCGACAAGGCCCAGGGCCCCGCGGTGCAGCCGCTCGGCGGATTCTGGCGCCTTCGTCTCGGTGAACGGGATGTGTGCCGCTTCGCTCATATGCTCACTCCCCTGACAGGCTATTTGTTAGGACTTATTTAGTACGTTTAGTAGGGATCATGCTCGTGACCGGGTTGACGGTCAACCATCGCCACAGGTCTCCCACATGATGAGTACACCGCTGCGATCCTTGACGCCGGCGGGCGCGGCCCGAAGGCTTTGATCCATGACGCGCAAGGTCGTCCACGTCGCCGTGAACGGGGTCACCGGCCGGATGGGGTACCGGCAGCACCTGGTGCGGTCGCTGCTCGCCATCCGCGAGCAGGGCGGCGTGCGGCTCGACGACGGCACCTGCCTCTACCCCGAGCCCATCCTGGTCGGGCGCAGCGAGGAGCGGCTGCGCGCCATCGCCGAACGGCACGGCCTGCGGCGGTGGACCACCGACGTGGGCGAGGTGCTGGGCGATCCGGCGGTCGAGGTCTACTTCGACGCCCAGGTCACCAGCGCGCGCGAGGCCAGCCTCATGAAGGCGATCGAGGCGGGCAAGCACGTCTACACCGAGAAGCCGGTGGCCGGCTCGCTGGCGGGCGCGCTCCGGCTGGCCCGGGCGGCCAAGGCCGCCGGAACCACCCACGGCGTGGTGCACGACAAGCTGTTCCTGCCCGGGGTGATCAAGCTGCGGCGCCTGGTCAGCGAGGGCTTCTTCGGGCGGGTGATGGCGGTCAGGCTGGAGTTCGGCTACTGGGTGTTCGAGGGCGACGGAATCGCGGCGCAGCGGCCTGCGTGGAATTACCGGGCGGACGAAGGGGGCGGGATCGTGCTCGACATGTTCCCGCACTGGCAGTACCTGCTGACCGATCTGTTCGGCCCGGTCAGCGCGCTGTACGTGCGGACCGCCACGCACATCCCGCGCCGGTGGGACTCCGCCGGCCGCCCGTACGACGCGACCGCGGACGACGCCGCGTACGCGGTGCTCGAGTTCACCGGCGGAGCGTTCGCCTCGGTGAACTCGTCCTGGGCGGTCCGGGTCAACCGGCGCGAACTGCTCGAGCTGCAGGTAGACGGCACCAACGGCAGCGCGGTGGCGGGCCTGCGCCGCTGCGCGGTGCAGCACCGGGTGTCCACGCCGATGGCGGTGTGGAACCCGGACCTCCCGGACCCCGTCGACTACCAGGCGCAATGGACGGACGTGCCGGACAACATGACCTTCGACAACGCGTTCAAGACCGAATGGGAGCTGTTCTTGAAGAGCGCGGCGGAGGCCCGGCCGTTCGCCTGGGACCTGACTGAGGGGGCCAAGGGCGTGCAGCTGGCCACCCTCGCGCTCCAGTCGTCGGCCGAGGGCCGGCGGGTCGACGTGCCGCCGCTGGCGGTCTGAGGTGACCGCTGCAATCACGCTGCCCGGCCGGGATCGGCCGCTGGTCATCCCGTCACCGGGGTGGGCGACGTGCTACGCGCCGCCGTCCTCGCGGCGGGTCTACGCGGCCGCCCACGTGGCCGCGTCTTCGGCTGAGGCCATCGACTGGGAGGCCACGCTGCGGTTCCGCGACCACCTGTGGGCGCACGGGTTCGGGGTCGCCGAGGCGATGGACACCGCGCAGCGCGGCATGGGCCTGTCCTGGGAGCAGGCCAGGGAGCTGATCGCCAGGTCGGCGGCTCGGGCCGCCGACCGTAAGGCGGCGCTGGCCTGCGGGGTCGGCACCGACCAGCTGGAGCCCGGCCTGCGCTACCCGATCCCGCGGATCATCGAGGCGTACGCCGAGCAGATGGCGTTCGTGCAGTCGACCGGGGCGGACGTGATCTTGATGGCGTCGCGGGCGCTGGCGGCCAGTGCCCGGGCGCCTCGCGACTACCTGGACGTGTACGGCGAGCTGCTGAAGCAGGCGGAGCGGCCGGTGATCTTGCACTGGCTGGGTGAGGCGTTCGACCCGGCGCTGCGCGGGTACTGGGGCAGCGCCGGCTTTGAGGCGGCCGCGGATACGGTGCTCGCGCTGATCGGCCGGGCCGGCGGGCGAGTGGACGGCATCAAGCTGTCGGTGCTCGACGCGGGCCGGGAGGTTTCGCTACGGCAACGGCTGCCCGCCGGGGTCCGGCTGTACACCGGGGACGACTACAACTACGCCTCCTTGATCCGGGGCGACGCGGCCGGGCACAGCGACGCGCTGCTCGGGGCGTTCGCCGCGATCGCGGCTCCGGCGGCGGCGGCGCTGGCCGCGCTGGACCGCGGCGACCTGCCCGGGTACGACGCGGCGATGGCGCCGACGGTGCCGCTCAGCCGGGCGATCTTCGAGCCGCCTGTTTTCCGTTACAAGGTCGGCGTAGCCTTCCTGGCCTGGCTGAACGGGCTGCAGCCGCACTTTGCGATGCTGGGCGGGCTGCACCGGCAGCGGTCTGCCGCTCACCTGATCCGGGTATTCGA
>JASIGD010000596.1 GCA_030045295.1 Streptosporangiaceae bacterium | reverse complement strand
CCGAGGTACTGGGCCTGCTCGAGGAAACGCCGCGCGACCGGGTCGTCGATGAGCACGGGCGCACCTGTGAGCAGCATCATCATGTACGTCCGCAAACTATCGGACGCGGCGCCGCGGTCGCCCGACCCGGCGATCACTGACGACACAGCCTCGACCGAACGAGTGGCCTGGGCCACCATGATGGCGGCCTGTGAGGCCACCGCGTGGCCGCGTTGCCGGGCCTGCCGCCTGTTGATCAGCTGATTCACGACGAGAACCGTGACCAGCAGCACAAGCAGTCCTGCCACCGTGTCCGTGGTAAGCGGATGGGCCGCCCACCAGCGTCGCTGCCCGGCGTCCGCGAGTTCACCGACGACAAGCGTCAGCGCGACCGCCATCGCCAGGACGGCAGCGGACCACCCTATCAGCGGAATCCAGCGCGTGGACACCAGACGACTCTACGGGAGCCAGACCGGGTCAATCCGGGCTTGGCCCCGGGTCCGCCTCAAGCGTGCTGGCTTGCATTATCCACACGCCACCCTTGGCCGCTAGCCGCCTGTCGACTCGTGAGTGCTTCAAGGGCGCCGACGTGCGCCTGCACGTCGGCGTCTCCGGCTAGTGCCCGCTGGGCGACGAACCCCAGGATTATCGACATCAGCAACTCCGCCACCCCGTGAGGATCGGCATCGGGGTCGAGCGTCCCGGCCGCCTGCCACCGACGCGCCGTCTCGGCGAACAGTTCGCGCTGTCGGCGGTAGCCGGCGAGGGTGGCCGCCTTGAGCCCGGGATCGCTCTGGGAGTGGCTCCAGCCGTGCAGGGACACGAGCAGGCGGTCGATGCCGTCGTGCTTGTCCTGGCCGAAGGCCGCGATGGTACGCAGTAGCTGATCTGCGAGTTCGGGAAGCGGCGGCGGCTCGGGGTCGGTGAGGATCGGGGCGAGCTGCCGGCCCATCGCGGCCGTTCCTTCGGTCACGACGGCGTTGATGATCTCCTCCTTGCCCTTGAAGTAGCCGTAGACGGCGCCGGTCGACAGGCCGGAGCGGGCGATGATCATCTCCATCGAGACGGCTTCGAGCCCGTGCTCTTGCAGGCAGGCGCGGGCCGCGTCGAGGACTTGCTCGCGCCGGGCCTGACGGCGCTCGTCGGTGATCCGGGGCATGTCGTCACCCTACCACAAAAAGAAGGAATGTTCCCTCTTGACAGGCTGCCCAGCCGTCATCATTATAAAAAGAACATTCCTTCGCTATAGGAGGCGCCATGTCCAGCGTGGTCCGGACCAGCAGCCGACCCGCCAGCGACGCGATCGCGGCCGTCCCCGGCCCGGCGCGGGAACCCATCCCGGCACCCGCGGTGACCGGGGCGGACCCCCGCCGCTGGCTAATCTTGGCCGTCGTCGCCCTGGCCCAGCTGATGGTGGTGCTTGACGCCACGATCGTGAACATCGCCCTGCCCTCGGCCCAGCACGCCCTGCACTTCTCGAACATCGAACGGCAATGGGTGGTCACCGCGTACGCGCTCGCGTTCGGCAGCCTGCTGCTGCTCGGCGGCAGGCTCTCGGACATGATCGGCCGGAAGGCTACGTTCATCACGGGCCTGATCGGGTTCGCGGTCGCGTCGGCCGCCGGCGGGGCAGCGGGCAGCTTCGGCATGCTCGTCACGGCCCGCGCCTGCCAGGGCGCGTTCGGCGCGCTGCTCGCCCCGGCCGCGCTGTCGCTGCTGACCACCACGTTCGAAGGCACGAAAGACCGGGGCAAGGCGTTCGGTGTCTTCGGCGCCATTGCCGGCGCGGGCGGGGCGGTCGGCTTGCTGCTTGGCGGGCTGCTGACCCAGTACCTTAGCTGGCGCTGGTGCCTGTACGTCAACCTCATCTTCGCCGCGATCGCGTGCGCCGGCGCCGTTGCGCTGCTGCGCCGCCAGCCGGCCGGCCGACGGCCGCGGCTCGACCTGCCGGGCCTCGCGGCCGAGGCGGGCGGCATGTTCTGCATCGTCTACGGCTTCTCCAACGCGGCCAGCGACGGCTGGCGCGCGCCAGCCACCTGGGGCTTCCTCGCCGCGGGCGCGGTGTTGCTGACCGCGTTCGCATACATCGAGACGCGGGTCCGCCAGCCGCTGCTGCCGCTGCGGATCGTCCTGGATCGCAACCGCGGCGCCTCCTACCTGTCGATCCTCGTCACCGGTGCGGGCATGTTCGGCATCTTCCTGTTCCTCACCTACTACCTGCAGGAGACCCTGGGCCTGAGCCCGGTCCTGGCTGGCTTCGCCTTCCTGCCGATGGCGGGGGCGATCATCGTTAGCGCCAACGTGGCCAACATCGTGTTGCTGCCCCGGATCGGCCCCCGGCTCCTCGTCGCGCCGGGCATGCTCGCCGCCGCGGCCGGGCTGGCCTGGCTGACCCGGATCGGCGTGCACTCCAGCTACGCGGCGGACGTCCTGCCGCCGCTGCTGCTCGCGTCGGTCGGCCTCGGCTTCGTGATGTCACCGTCGATGAACACCGGGACCGCGGGCGTCGCGCCATCGGACGCGGGCGCTGCATCGGCCCTGGTCAACACCGGCCAGCAGGTCGGCGGTTCGATCGGTACGTCGCTGCTCAACACCATCGCGGCCAGCGCCGCCGCCAGCTATCTGGCCAGCCACCTCAGTCCTCGGCTGATGATCGGCGGCCACCCGGCGCCCGCACTTGTCCAACTCGCCCAGGTGCACAGCTACACCACCGCGTTCTGGTGGGCCGCCGCGATGTTCGCGGCCGGATCCGTCCTCGCCGCGCTGCTGTTCCGCCGCGGCGCGCCCGCAGCGTCCGCCACCGAGGGGACCTGGACATCATGAATCGGCAGGACGTTCGCCCGGCCGCCCGGCCAGCTACGGC
>JASIGD010000595.1 GCA_030045295.1 Streptosporangiaceae bacterium | reverse complement strand
CATGAGGACCGGTGGTAGCCACCGCGGTGCGCGAGCACCGCCGTCGCCCGGTCACCGCAGTATTTCTTCAGGTCAGGAGGGTTCCGGCGGGCTGTCCCCGGTGGCGCTCGGCGCGGCCCGGACGACGCAGCGGAATCCCAGGTGGCTGGTTGAGGTGTCGATCGGCTGAGCCATCCGGGCGGCCGGGCGGTAGCGGCGGCAGTAGTTCGGGGCGCACAAGTGCGAGCCGCCCTTCATGACCCGGCGCGGGATGCGGGCCGGGTCATGCCGGTCGATACTCTGGTCGCGCGCGTCGGCGGTGCAGCACGCGGGCGCCGGGGTCGCCTCAGCTGAGTACCAGTCCGACGTCCACTCCCAGACGTTGCCGATCATGTCGAACACGCCGTAGCCGTTGGCCGGGAACGCGCCGACCGGCGAGGTTCCCTGGTAGCCGTCGGCCCCGGTGTCCTGGACTGGGAATTCGCCTTGCCAGGTGTTGGCCATCCACTGTCCCCCGGGGTTGAGCTCGTCGCCCCAGGCGAACTCGGCACCGTCCAGCCCGCCGCGCGCGGCCAGCTCCCATTCGGCTTCGGTGGGGAGTTGCTTGCCCGCCCAGCTGGCGTACGCGGCGACGTCGGCCCAGGCGACATGCACCACCGGATGGTCCGGTTTGTTGCGGATAGAGCTCCCGGGACCCTGCGGGTGCCGCCAGTCCGCGCCCGAAACCGGCTTCCACCAGTTGTGCGGATCGGCAAGGCTGACCCGGTGCCGGGGCGGCACGAACACCGCGGAGAACGGGACCAGCATCTCGGGCTTCGCGCCGGGATAATCGGCGGCTTCGGGGGGGCGTTCCGCGACCGTGACGTGGCCGGTCTTGCGCACGAACCGGCCGAACTCCCGGTTGGTGAGCGGGCCGGGATCGATCCAGAATCCGTCGACGGTGACCTTGCGGACGGGGGCTTCCTCGGGATAGTGGCGATCCGAGCCCATCACGAAGGTCGCCCCTGGTATCCAGACCATGCTGTCCGTCACCGGCGTCGCCCCCTGCGGCGGCCGGGCCGGCGTGCGATCGCTTACTGACACGGCATCATCCTGTCCCGCGCTATCACCGCTTTCCGCCTGATGCCCAGCATGCACTATAGGACGGCCACATCGGCGGTTGCCTAGCTCTGTGCCGCCATCGCCGCCTGAAGTTTTTCCAGCGCCTGGTCGACGGTGAAGCCGGCCGCGCGGCCCGCCGTTCACACCCGCGGATTGTGCCGGCCGCGCGGGCCGGTGTCCTCATCTCGCGGGTGAGGGTGGCCGTATCCGGGACGGGAGTCAATCCCAGCGGCGGAAGCCGCCTTCGCTGTTGATGACCTGGCCGGTGATCCAGGCGGCCTCGTCGGTGGTCAGCCAGGCAATCAGGCGCGCGGGGTCGTCGGGGCGGCCCCAACGTCGCTGAGGGAACCGGCGGCGTACGGCTTCGTACACCTCAGGCGGCGCGTACCCGGTGTCGACCGGGCCGGGATTGACCGCGTTGAGGGTGATCGCCTGGTCGGCGAGCTGATCGGCCAGGGTCCGGGTGACGGAGGCCAGCGCGCCCTTGCTCGCGGCGTAGGCGACCTCGCCGGTCATCGGGCCCAGGTCCTGCCCGGAGGTCATGAAGATGACCCGTCCGCCGGGCCGGCCGTCGTGCTGGGCGCCGAAGGCCTGGGCCAGCAGGATCGTAGAGCGGGCGTTGACAGCCCAGTGCGCGTCGAGCATGCCGGCATCCAAGGCGCCGAGAGGACCGTCGCCGCCACTGCGGGCATGGTTACAGACCAGGATGTCCAGGTGGCCGAGCGCGGCCCCCGCGGCGTCGATGAGCTGGACGGGTGCGCTTGGGATGGCCAGGTCGAGTTCCATGTGCCGGACGCTGGCGCCGGCGGCCGCCAGCGCGCCGGTCACGCCGCTGATCACGGCCTGCGGTCCGCCTGGGTCGTCTCCCCACGGCTGGTCGCGGTCGTGCGGGGCGTAGTGGTGCAGGAACAAGCTGGCGCCCAGCGCGGCCAGCCTGCGGGCGACGGCGTAGCCGAGGCCCGCGCGCCGGCTGACGCCGGTCACCACCGCCACCCGGCCGCGCAGCGGGAGCGGGTCTCGCCGCAGCTGATCCGGAGCGGGTTCGGCGGAAATCATCGCGACTGGCCTTGGTCAGCAGATAGCCCGGGATCACGGTCTTGACAAAGCAGCCCAGCCTTGCTGCCAGGCTCGGCCGCGTGCTTGCGGAGGAACAGCACGCTTTGGCCGACCGGACCCGCGTCATACGCCACGGGTTCCTCCTTGTCACGAGGTCATGATGAGCGGCGAGTGGGACGACTGGTATCGCGACATCGAGCCAGGCCAGCCTAGCGGGGGCTCGCCGGGCTCCCAGCGCCAGGGAGCCCGGCCGAGCTACACGCCGAACGAGGTGCTGAGGCTACGCAGGCGCTGCCAGGCGGACGCGTTACGGCCGGCCCCGGCGCAGGCGGCTACGGCGCAGTGACGGCAACAGAATGACCGGCCGGCATGCCCCCGGCCCGGCTTGGGTATGAGTTCAAGACCAAGGCGCCCATGCCGATGCATGGGTACATTTGCGTGAACATTCGTGGGCTGACGCCATACCCACCGTGTTTGCAACGTTTCGCTGCGGTACGGCCTGGCGGCCCGCAGCCGGAGGTCACATGGACGATCGTGAGGAGCCAGGACCGGGCGGGGGTGAGAGCTTCGCGCTGAACGGTGCCGGCAAGTCCCATGGACTGTCCGCGCGAGAGGCTGAGGTCATGTCGCTCATAGCGGACGGACAGACCAACGGAGAGATCGCGGCCCGTCTGTTCCTGGCCGAGAAGACGGTGAAGAACCACGTCAGGCGGATCTACTCCAAGCTCGGGGTGGGTTCACGGCCCGCCGCCATCGCTTACTGGCGCGGCGCGCGCGAGCACGCACACCCGTGAAACGCGACCTACTCGGAATTGTCCTGACCCGTCCCGCTGGCGAGGGCCAGCGAGCTACCCCTGCGCGCCGCAGGTTGTTCCTTGCGGGACCGGAGGCCATCTCCAGCGGGCATTCAGGTTTTCCTCAGCGTGATGCGCGAGAATACACAGTATGACCACGCTGACCGACGCGCGGCAGCGACCGGATGCCAGGCTGCTCGTCGTCGAAGACGAGCCCAACATCCTTGAGTTGTTGTCCGCCAGCCTGCGCTACGCGGGTTTCGACGTCGTCACGGCGGCGGCCGGAACCGAAGCGGTCCAGGCCGCCCAGCGCCACCGCCCCGACCTCATCGTGCTCGACGTGATGCTCCCCGACATGGACGGGTTCGACGTCATCAGGCGTCTTCGCGGTGGCGGCGCCCGCATTCCGGTCGTCTTCCTGACCGCCCGCGACGCCACCGACGACAAGATTCGCGGTCTCACGCTGGGCGGCGATGACTACGTCACCAAGCCTTTCAGCCTGGAAGAGGTCATCGCGAGGATCCGGGCCGTGCTCCGTCGCACCAGGGGAGACGGCGTGGAGCCGACCCCCAGGCTGACATTCGCCGACCTCGAGCTTGACGAGGAAAGCCACGAAGTATGGCGGGGTGGCGAGCAGATCCAGCTCTCCCCCACCGAGTTCAAGCTGCTCAGGTACTTCATGAGCAATGCGAACCGGGTGCTGTCGAAGATGCAGATCCTCGACCATGTCTGGGACTACGACTTCCGCGGCGATACCGGCATCGTGGAGTCGTACGTATCGGTGCTGCGACGCAAGGTAGACACCAAGGAACCCCGGCTGATCCACACCCTGCGGGGTGTGGGGTACGTGTTGCGGCTTCCCTCGTCTTAGGCTTACGTTCGGCCATGACAGCAGAGGAATCGGGCAGCCGGGCCAGCGACCGGGCGGTACGGCCGTGGGCGAGCCTACGCCGACTATCCGCCCGCACGTCGCTGCGGACCAAGCTGATTGCGGCCATGCTCGCCCTGGTCGCGGTGGCGCTGGTCGTCATCAGCATCGTTGGCGCGACCTTCATGCGCACCTACCTGCTCGGCCAGACGGACAACAACCTCAGGAGCCTCGAGCAGCTGACGGCGCAGGCTGTGGGCGGGGATCCCGGGGCTCAGGGAAAGCTGGCGGAAAACGGCTACTCGGTGTGGTGGCTTCCGGACGGGGGCAGTAGCCAGCAGATCGTGAACCCGCCGGCTGCCCCGTATAGCGGGTTGCCGTCGGGCGATGTCCCGCCCGCCCAGTTCACGCTGTCCACCCAAGCGCGGCTGGCCTCGAATAACGGGCTGACCATTACGGTTCCCGGGCAGTCGCCCGGTGACCGCTGGCGGGTGATCAGCTTCGCTGCTCCCGGCGGCACCATCGTCCTCGGAACCGACGTGAGTAGCGTGTACGACACCCTCCGGCAGCTGGCCGGCGTCGACCTCATCGTGAGCATCGTGATCTTGCTTGTGCTGGCGGGGGTCGGAGCCGCGGTGGTGCGGACGAACCTGCGGCCGCTGGTGGACATCGAGGAAACCGCCGGGGAGATCGCGGACGGGCACCTGAACCGGCGGGTGCCTGAGCGGGATCCGCGTACTGAGATCGGCAGCTTGGGACGGTCGCTGAATACCATGCTGAGCCAGATCGAGACCGCGTTCCACGCGCAGGAGGAGTCCGAAGCGGCGGCGCATCAGTCCGAGGAACGGATGCGCCGGTTCATCGCGGACGCCAGCCACGAGTTGCGTACGCCACTGACGGCGATCCGGGGTTTCGCCGAGTACTACCGCCAGCGTGGCGGGCTCGTCCAGCGCACCGACGAGAAAGACACGGAGCAAGCGGGGGTGGTATCCACCGAGACCAGCGGTCAGGCCGCTGCCGTGCATGCGGAGGGCGGCCTAACGGCGGAAGACCTGGACAGGATCATGCACCGGGTGGAGGCGGAAGCCGCCCGGATGGGGCTGCTCGTCGAAGACCTCCTGCTGCTCGCGCGGCTCGACCAGCAGCGGCCGCTGGCCCGTAGGCCGGTTGACCTGCTCTCGCTGGCCGCCGACGCGGTGCACGATGCGCGGCTCCTCGCGCCGACCCGGACGATTGAGCTGTCGGTTCAGCCTGGCGCCGCATTCCTGGTCATCGGCGACGAGGCCAGGCTGCGCCAGGTCATAGGGAACCTGATGAGCAACGCACTCATTCACACCCCGGACGGCACTCCGATCGAGGTGGCGGTCAGTTCCGGGATCCTAGACCCGCGGACGAAAGACCGGACGCCGGCCGTGATTCTCGACGTGATCGACCACGGACCCGGCATGACGCAGGAGCAGGCGCGCCGCGTGTTCGAGCGGTTCTACCGCGCGGACCAGGCCAGGAACCGCTCCACCGGAGGCAGCGGGCTCGGCCTGGCGATCGTTAACGCCCTGGTGACCGCCCAGGGCGGCGTAGCCTCGGTGCGCAGCTCTCCGGGTAAGGGCGCGACGTTCCGGATCGCCCTCCCGCTCGCCCCGGAGGCGCTCGACAGCCAGCACCCGGACGATGACGACCAGCCGCAGACGGCAGATGAGCCCGACGTGACCGATGAGGTGGCGGCCGACGAGGCGGAGGCCACCGGCGAGGTCGCGGACAGTGAGGCGGAGGCTACCGGCGAGACTGCGGACAGCGAGGCGGAGGCCATCGGCGAGACCGGGACGAACGGCGGAGCCGAGAGGACGGTCGACGTACCCGAGGAGTGGATGAGCCAGACGGTCCGAGAGCGGACGGGCGGCTGAGGGCACCACCGGATGCCGCGGCGTAGCCAGGAGATCTGGCTGGCGCGCGGGGTCTAGATGGCCAACGCGGCGCGTGCGGCCGAGCGGACCCCGTCCCGGTACGAGGCGCCGAACAAGCACGCGTGCACCAGCAACGGATGCAGCTGGTGCAGCGGGACCCTCGACCTCCACCCCGCCGCCAGCGGCACCGTGTCGTTATAGCCGACCAGCATCCGGTCCAGGTCGGGCGCGCCGAACAGGGCCAGCATGGCCAGGTCGGTCTCACGGTGGCCGCCGTGCGCCGCTGGGTCGATGAGCCATCCCCGCCCGCGGGACCACAGCACGTTCCCGGCCCAGCAGTCGCCATGGATGCGGCTCGGCGGTTCGGCCGGCCCGGCCAGCGAGCCGATCCGGTCGATGACGGCCTCGACCAGCCGCCCGTCCTCGGGCCGCAGCGCTCCCGCATCCACCGCCCGGCGCAGGAAAGGCAGCAGCCTGCGGTTTGCGTACCACTCGGGCCAGCCCGACCCGCTATCACGCGGTCCGGCCGCGCCACCCGACGGCACAGGCACGTTGTCCAGCGGCAGGCTGGCGATGAACCCGCGCCACGGCGCGCCGAAATAATCCGCGCCTGCCGCGTGCAGCCGGGCAAGGTCCGCGCCGAACTGAAATGCGGCCTCGGGCGTAGCGAGGCCGGGCGGAATCATCGAGATGACCAGCACGGACGGGGTGACGGCCAGCACTTCGGGTACCGGGACGGCGGCGGCCCCGGCCAGCCAGCGCAGGCCGTTTGCCTCGGCCGCGAACGCGGCCGCCACCTCGTCGGAGGCATCAGCACCGGACGCCTTGGCGAACGCACGGCGTCCGCCGGCGAGCGTGATCATGAGGTGCTGGTAGCCGTGCTGCGAGCCGACGACGCGCGCCTGGCGGACGGGCAGGCCGGTCAGCCGCCCGATCAGGCTGGCCGCGGAACCAGAAGGGCTCACGGCTCGAGCAGGCTGGTCAGCCGGGCCACGATGACTGGCGTCGCGTCGCCGAGCAGGTCAAGTACGTAGGCGAAGTCAGCGGCGCCTCCGCCGTAGGGGTCGGGGATTTCGCCGTCGCCGGTCTCGGCCAGCCCGCCCACCGCGCCGAACAAGCGGATCCGGTCTCGGTCCGCTCCCCCGGCCATCCGCCTCAAGGTCGCGAGGTTGTCGGCATCCATGGCCAGGACCAGGTCGCGTTTGCCGAGCCACGAGGCCTGGAACTGCCTGGCCCGGTGGGCCGAGCCGTCGTATCCGCGGCCGGCTAGCGCCGCCCGGGCCGGCGCGTACATCCGGCTGCCGATATGCCAATCCCCGGTACCTGCGCTGTCCACCGCCACCGCCGCACCGAGACCGGACTCGGCCAGTGCGGCGCGCAGCACCGTCTCGGCCATGGGCGACCGGCAGATGTTCCCGAGGCAGACCAGGCAGACGCGATAAGGACCAGCCGGTTCGCGGGGTGACGGCAACGGGTCCGGCCGCGGGCCGGGTACGGGCGGCGTGGGCACGGATGAGGGAACCATGACACTAGCATGCGGCAAGCGGCGGATAATTCGGCGCGCGCAGGACTGGCCAGGGCGGGGGCCGCAGCTCCGGGTGCCCGGCCGGGAATCCGATCGGGGCCGTACCGGGCGTCGAGCCAGCGACCCAGCCGACGGCCGACGTTCTGCATGGGCCGCTCGACGAGAAGGTAGGTCAGCGAGCACACCGCAATCAAGATGACCAAGAACAAGGCATCCACGAGCGATTGCAGCCAGAACGGATGGTGGGCCGTCCAGGTCTCGTGACGGTAGACCTCGATGAGCGCCGGGTGCAGCAGGTACACCGAGTAGCTGATCAGTCCGAGCCAGGTCAGGACCGCTGGCCATCTGACGTTCCGGAACAGCAGCCCGGCCCCGAACGTCAGGCCGGCCAGCAAGAGGGACATGAACCAGCAGCGCTCCCAGACGAGTTCGGCCCGGGGTGACATGCCCCTGGCATGGCTGTGCCAAAGGCCGGCCGCGATGGCGAGCCCCACCACGGTGACCGCGATGGCGATGGCACTCCGCCACGGGTACTGGCCCTGCTGGGCGCGGTACAGCATCGTCCCGGTGAACATGAGCGCCAGGATCGACAGCGCCTCCCAGGGAAACAACCAGGTGCCGTTGAGGGCAAGCAGCGTCAGCCCGACCATCGCGGCAAGAGCCGCTCCCACCAGGCGCGGCATGCCGCGCAAGGCGACCGCGAAAGCCAGCCCGGTGAGCACGACCAGGTCAGCGACGAGCGCGATGATGCGAGGGCTGGACACGGTGTTGGTGAAATACGCCTGCGGCAACAAGCCGCCGAGCGCGACGGCCGCGACGCCGAAGGCCAGCGCGTACCTGTTGCTGCGCCGGTGGACCTGAGCCATGAACAGCGCAGTGAGCAGCAGGTAGAAGATCATCTCGTAGGAGAGCGACCACACGACGTTGGGCAGGTTCTCCCCGGCCAGCACGTTCGACATCATCAGCATCTGGGAGAGGATCGATGTCGCCGGGTCCGCGCCCTCGCCACGCAGCGATCCGACGTGGAGCATCCACAGAGCCACCGCTACCCCGACCGCGAGCAGGTACAGAGGATAGAGCCGGAATACGCGGCTTATCCAGAACGTCCGCACGCTGCCCTTGCGCTCCAGCGATGCGGGCACGATGTATCCGCTGATGATGAAGAATACGAAAACGCCGTAATCGCCAGGGTTGATCCATTGGTACACGGCGGACTGCACCGGCTTAGGGACGAAGTAGCCGAAATGATTGAAGACCACGGACAGCGCTGCCACACCGCGGAGCACGTCGAGCCATGCAAGCCGACTTCCGGCCCCCGCTAGGTGTTTTGTGGCGGGCTGCGGCGTCTGAGCGGGTTCGGGCACGGCGGCCGACTCTGCAGCGTCACGACTGGTCATGCCCGCGTCACCGGCATATGCCTCCGCGAGTCTTCACATCCCTCCATGCCGTGTTCAGGGCCGACCGCGACCACGTGGCCACGACGAGCATCAGGTTTCCCTTGATAGGGCTACCACGGACCGTTCGGAATATCGGTTTACTCATTCTTTTCTTCCGAACATCCCAACTGCCGTTCAGCCAGAGACCACGAGCCGTGATTCGCCTTGGCCTGCCGATTACTGCTACGATCACAGCGTTCTGACGCGCCGCTAGCTCAACTGGCAGAGCAGCGGACTCTTAATCCGCGGGTTCGGGGTTCGAGTCCCTGGCGGCGCACCTGCGAAAACGTTACTTGCTGATCTTGTTC
>JASIGD010000075.1 GCA_030045295.1 Streptosporangiaceae bacterium | reverse complement strand
GTCGTGACCTGCGTGGATGAGCTCGGGAACGACGGCGGAGCCGATGTGGCCGCTGGCGCCGGTGACGAAGACGCGCATGAGGATCTCCCTGGGAAGGTGATGTTACTTGGTAACATCACGGTAGCACGGTGACGTTACCAAGTCACGTCACCTAGGATGGTCCCCATGGCCCGATGGGAACCGAACGCACGGGAACGGCTGGTCCGCGCCGCGGTCGAACTGTTCGCGAAGCAGGGATACGAGGCGACGACGGTCAACGAGATCGCCGAACGGGCCGGAGGGCTGACCAAGACCACGTTCTTCCGGCACTTCGCCGACAAGCGCGAGGTACTGTTCGCCGGGCAGGAGATCCACGGCCGGATCGTGGCCGAGGCGATCGCCGAGGCGCCCGCATCGGCCACGCCGCTGGAGATGGTCGGCCTGGCGCTGGACGCACTCGCAGCCTCGTTCACGCAGGACCGGCGGGAGATCGGGCGGCGGCTTCGGGCGGTCATCGCGCACAGCGCGGAGCTGCAGGAGCGCTCCGCCTCCAAGCGGGTGGCGCTCTCCGAGGCGATGGCGGACGCTCTTCGCACGCACGGCATCTCGGAACTCGCCGCCGATCTCGCGGCCGAACTGGGCGCGCGTGCGTTCTACGAAGCGTTCGACCGGTGGACCTCGTCAGCGGATCCGCGGACCCTCCTCGAGTACGCGCGAGTAGTGTTCGACGAGTTGAAGACGGCTGTGTCCGTGCTCGAATAGGGCGCCTGGCTGGGATGCGGCGCTGCCCGATACGCGCCGCCGTGCACAGCGCTGGCGAAGGTCACCGCCGCGATCGTTGCAACGGGGACCCCGCCGGGCAGGGGTCACCATTCCGACGGGGCGAAGGTTGCCTGATGCAGCACTAGCCACCCGCTCGCAATCCCGGGTTGCCACGAGGATGCCCGGCCGCGTGCGTTTCGTCGGAGCCCCGGCGACCACTGCTACCGCAGGGCGTTACGCCGGGGATACCGCAGCCGGGCGGCTGGCCGTACGCCACCGCCGTTCGGAATAAGAGATCTTAAGTACTTATTACCGAAGCAGCAGGCCGCTCTTGTTTATGTTATAAAACATCATGAAACGATCTCACCGAGCTAAACGTGTGCACAACGTGATCTCCCCAAGATACGCCCGGTCACCAGCAAGGCGCTGACCTCTGAATTCACCCGAGGGCTGTCGTGCGGGCTCTGAAAACCGTGTACGTACCGCCTGGACTTGGCCGGAAGGCTCTTGCTGATACCGCCGGATACGCGCATACGGCGCGCGGAGAGATTAGCTTTCCTGTTTTCACGAATTCGTCATGGATTCCCTCAATATCTGTCACCACTAAGTCGTGGAGCTAACCCGGCCTGCATTATGACCTGGGATGTCGCGCAAGGGCGGCGGAGATGAAGAACTCGTGCGAGGGTTCCCGCAAAGCGCCGGGGAGCTTTATGCGGGTAACAGCGGCAACTCTCATGGTGACCGTGGTTTGTACCGTCGTGGGAGCCGGACTCGCCTTGGCCGCAGATGCGGCAAGGACGTCACCGGGCACGGCGGACGGCCACGCGCTCATCACCGGGATCCTGGCCGATCATGCGCTGACGGCCGAGATAGTCCTCGTCCTGGCGAGCGCGGCGCTGATGCTCGCCTACCGCCATCACCGGCGTTCCGGCAACAGGCGGCGCAGCGCTCACGGCAGGACGCGCAGGCCCCCGGCTCATGACCGGGCTAGCTCGGGCACGCGGATATCCGCATTTCCCGCCGCAGGAGACAGGACCGCCGGGCCGCGCCGCCCGGCGGCGGTCGGCAACCCATCGATGTCATCTCCCCGCCGACCTGCCGCCGGGCAGGCCCTGCACGCCGATGACTACCCCAGCTGGCCCGGGCGGCCCGGACCGTATGCTCTGCATCCCGATCACCCCAGCTGGCCGGGTCGGCCGGACCCGCGCTGGGCCGGTACCGAAGCGGCGCTGCGGGTCGACGGCGACCCCAGCTGGCCCGAATCGCCCTTCCTGCCCTGGCGTGATGCCCAACCGCCGGCTGACAACGGCGGGCCCGGCGGGCCCGGCCGTGGCGGTCCCGCCGCGTGGCGGCAACTGCCGTCCACGGCCGACCGGCCGCCTGCGGCCGACGGGTCGCTCCCGGCCGGGATGATCGACCGGGTCCGGCCGGAGGCGGACTGGGACCAGCCCGAGCGCGTTCAGGTCTGGGACGCGGGCTCGGTGGAGCTGGCCACCTGGATCATCTCCGAGGCCAATCAGCAGGCCGCCGACATCAGGCATGAGGCGCGCGACCAGGTGGCCGTGTCGCTCGCAGATGCCAGGCAGGAGGCCGCCGAACTGGTACGTAGGGCTTCCGAGCAGGCCACGGCCACGCTCACGACAGCTGAGCAGGAGGCGGCCGAGATACGCGCGACCGTCACCAAGCTGTCCGCGGAGCTGGGCGGGGTGGCCGCGCAGGTCACTCAGAATCTCGTCAGTTTCGCCCCGCCGGCGGCCAATCCGCTCACCAGACCGGCCGGGCAGCCGGTCACGGGCCCGGCGCCCGAGCCTGTTACCGAGCCGGAGGCACGGCCTGTGGCCCTGCCGGTCGCCAGACCCGGGACCAAACCTGAGACGAGGCCGAAGTCACGGCCTGGCGCCAAGCCGGGCACCAGGCCCGCGGCCAAGCCCGGGACCAGGCCCGCGGCCAAGCCGAACGGTACGCCTCGCCAGCTCGTGGCCGCCCGCGCGGCCGCCGTGGCCGCAGCGGCCCTGGTCCTCTTCGCCCTCGTCTGCGGAGTCACAGAGGTCGCACTGCACGGATTGCCGTTCTTCGTCTTCCGGTCGGTAGGCACGGGTGAGACAGGGCCTAACGGCCTTCAAGAGGATCAGGGCCCAGGCCAGCCGGATGCGCCCAAGCCGGCGGCCAGCCACGTCAGGGTACAGCCAAGTGCGCACACCGCGGTCACTGTGCCCAACGGTTTATAGCTGAGGCTGAGTGATGGCCGCGCCGTCCGCCCGCGTCACCGTCCGGGTCGCCGTGCAGTCCGCACGCCGGCTACTGCGTGACTCCCTCGCGGCATGCCTGTCCGCATTGCCGGAGGTTACCGTGGTGGGCAAGGTCGCGGAACCAGATGGCCTGCCGGGGCTGTGCGAGCTGGCCCGGCCGGATGTGGTGATCCTCGACGCCGAATCGCGGCTGGGCGAGCTCGTCATGCGGACAGGCAGTCTGCTGCAGCATTTCCCCGAACTGAACGTGATCGTCACCTACCGGGAGGCGTCCGAACGAGATCTGGCAATCGCCTGCCGGGCCGGTGTCACCTCGCTTGTCCCCGAGTCGCACGGCCTTGCCGCCGTGCTAGGCCTGCTGCAGCGCAGACCCGCACTGCACGCGCATGCCAGCCAGGGAAGTCTGACCGACCGGGAACTCGAGCTCGTGGTGCTGACGGGCTCGGGGCACAGTGTCGCCGAGATGGCGGAGCTGCTGGGAGTCAGCCCGCCCACCGTAGAGAATCTCAAACGGCGTCTCTACGCGAAGCTCGGCGTGAACAGCAGCGCGCAGGCAGCTTCCCGGGGAGCATCGCTGGGCCTGCTGGACCGGCGTCCCGGCCCGGTTGCTAGGCAGCCCGTAGTTAGCGACGAATTCCCGGTGCTGACCGTGGTCTGCGGCCAGGCGTGCTCAACCCTCGACCGGGTCGTGTCGGCTTTGCTCGCGAGCAGCCTGGCATTCGTGCTGACCGCCAGACCCGGACCCGTGGCGGACTCCCACTGGGCCACCTGGCACTGCGGCCCGATCGTGGCCGTGCTCGTCGATCCCGGGCCGGCCGACTGGACCGTGGTCAATGAACTCGGCGTTCCAGCGGTCGTGGTGCACACCAGGCCGCTCGCCGCGGCGGAACTAGCCGACGCCTTGGCCTGTGGGGCCGACTCGCTGCTACCCGCCGACAAGATAGATGATCATTTCGAGCCGGTGCTGCGCCTCGTAAGCAAGGGCTATATCGTGGTCGGCTCGCTTCCGATGCGGCCGCTCATCAGAGCTGGACACGCCCGTTACGATCAGCGGGTACCCGGCAGCAGGGATCTGCCCGAGCTGGCCGCGCGGGAAGAAGACATCCTGGCGTCCATCGCCCAGGGATATTCGATCCGACAGACTGCCCGCATGCTCGGGATCGCACCGAAAACCGTCGAGAACATCCAGACGCACCTCTTCCGCAAGCTCGGAGTCTCTAACCGGGCCGGGGCGCTGGCGGTGGCGGATGCGTTCGGGCTTTTGCCCGAGTCACCTCGGTTCCGGCCGGATCCGCTGACGGGTTCCCGCCGCCGACTGGCAGCTCGGGACCCTCCAGTGAGCTAAGCCTGCGGGCTTCGCCTGCGTTTGGCGCAAAGGCCCCGCTTGTCGACGCGGCAACACAGACGTGCTGCCCGTCACCCAGGAGACCGGCCTGCCCGCTCACGGCCCTTGAAACCCGGGCAGAACCGCCGTAAGCCGCGGGGCAGGGTCCACCCAGATGGCCGGCTGCCCGGCTATCGCGCCCAGGCCCATCGGAGGCCATGGCGGGCTCGCGCAGCATTGGTCGGCTCAGCCTGCCTGAGGTGGCGAATCAACGGCCACGAGGAGGAGCTTCATTTCGGTCTGGACGGCAGCGCTGGCGATCTGGACCCGGTGGTTGAACGACCTCAACCGGGTGAGCGAGGACGACCGTGCCTGCTCGGCGAGCAGCTTGGCGCGGGCCTGATTAGCCTGGATCAGCGCATCGGCTATGACTGTGATCTGGGGCGTGAACGTGACCGCGGCCAACGGCACGGGGTTGTTCCCGTTTGAGGCAGCATTCGTAATCAGCGCGTCGGCTTTGGCTCTGTTCTGGGGCGTGAACGTGACCGCGGCCAGGCTGTTGTCGAGCGTCTGCTCCGTCGCCACCTCCGCCA
>JASIGD010000074.1 GCA_030045295.1 Streptosporangiaceae bacterium | reverse complement strand
CCTAGGACTCGTCCTTGCCGCCGGCGTCTGCCGTCTCGCTGGCCGCGGCCCGGCCTTTGCTGACACCTCGCTGAAACCCGGCGAGCCGGTCACGCGCCGCAGCGGCTGACCGGGGCGGCGCGGCGGGCGGCTTACTCGAGATCGAACCAGGGACCAGGTTCGCATTGGGGAGCCGCCTGGGGAGCCCGGCGGCTGTCGAACCGCCGGAAGACGGCGCATCGGCGGTCTGGGCGGCTCGCCAGCCTTCGTCGCCGGGCGACGACCAGCGGTCCTCCACCGCGGCGGCGTGACGGGCCGGGCCGGACGCCTCGCGGCCGCTGTCGAACCAGTGCGACTCCACCTCGTCGTAGATGGGCGGCCCGCCCGTTCTCGCGAGATCGTCCGCAGGCGGCACGACCACCTCGACGGGAGCTGCCTCGTAGCTGACCGCCCGGACCGCAAGGCCGGACCCGTCGGCATCCCCGGCCGTCGCGGCGGGCGCCGCGGAGCCGGATGATCCTACGGTCGCTGGCGGCTCGGCTCGCGTGGTCACCAGCTGCTGGGCCGGTGCGATTAGCGCGGACCCGGCCTGCGCGGTTACCGGGGGCTCGGGCCGCGACGCCAGCCCAGGGCTGCCGATATCGCTTGAGGCTGGCCATCCAGCGGCACCTTGGTAAGTGACAACTTCATCGGGAAGCCAGACGAGCGCCGTGAGACCGCCGGATCTTGCCTGATTCAACCGGACCCTGATTCTGTGCCGTGCGGCGAGTCTGGCGACGACCAGCAAGCCCATCCACTTAACGGCATCGAGATCGGTCGCTGGCGGATTCTCCAGCTGCCAATTCGCGTAGGCCATCTCTTTCGCGGTCATTCCGATGCCGCGGTCGGTGATGTCAACCAGGACGCCGCCGGTGGGCTGCATCTGGCCGGTGACCTGGACCGGCATGTCCGCCGCTGAGAACGATGTCGCGTTCTGGATCAATTCGGCGAGCAGGTGGACCACGTCACCCGCGGCAGGTCCGCGTACCGCGATGTCCTGCTGCACGTCAAACGAGACGCGCTGGCCGTCCTCGAGCTCGGAGGTCGCGGCCTGGACCAGATACGTCAGCGGCAGAGGCTGATTCGAGTCAGTCGATGGCTCTTGACCGGCCAGGATGAGCAGGTTCTCCGAGTTGCGGTACAGGTGGATGGCGATCCGGTTGACCTTGGCCAGGTTGGCCAGGCGCTGCGCATCCTGCTCCCCGTGCTCAAGGCTGCCCACGAGGCGGATCTGGCGTTCCACGAGGGACCGGCTACGGTGAGACAGGTTGACGAACATGGCGTTGAGCTTGGTGCGGAGCTGGGCCTCGTTGGCCGTCAGCCGCGAGATTTCCCGGCGCATCTGGTCGAAGACGGTCGCGGGCTCCCCTGTCTGGTCCGCGGAACCGGCCGCCTGGAGGACGCCCGCCTGAAGTCCCTGCCACGGGCGTAGGGCGAATTGGGCGGCCTTGATCGTGGCCCACAGCCCCAGCGCCAGGACGATGACCAGCACGGCGCTAGTCAGGACCACCGATATGACCGCCCCGTCGTGTACGGAACTGGCCCGCGAATGGATCGACGGGCCGGTCAGCAAGGCGACAACGTGCACGACGCACAACGTGACGACGATCGCGGTGACGGTCGGGATGATGGCCAGCAGGAGTACGCGCGACCTGGCATCTGAGCCCGGCTGCCGGCTGCTGGAGCCCTTCCGGTACGCGGACTCGGTGCTGGGCCGCGGTTCGCTGGCCGGGGGCGGACTAATCCTCTCAGGCCGCCGGGACAGGCCCGGGTCGGGTGCCGGGACCGTGGTCACGCTCCCGGCGAGTGGCGGGGAGAACGCCACCGCTTCCGGACCGCGGGATGGAGCGAGGGCCGTTCGCCCGGCATCGTACGCGGGCCTGTCGGTCGGCCCGTGCGGGCTCTCGCCCGGCGTCCGGACCACGTCCACCACCATG
Source organism: Streptosporangiaceae bacterium (assembly GCA_030045295.1). The sequence continues at coordinate 10,540 of JASIGD010000074.1, read as the reverse complement.
AGCGTGGCGACGGTGAGGACCAGAACCACGAAGAGGATCTCGCCGAGCACGCCGCTCACGCCTTGTCGATCGCCGGAGGCCGGCCCGGCGGTAGACCCGACATGGTAACCCCTCCCCGCGCCCTGCGGCGCGCACCAACGCGTTCCACGTCACACTAACCGGTAAACGGTGGACGCATGTCCGGTTTATGGATGAAAAATTCGGTTTGCATCGCGTACGCCCCGTCCTCGGCTACCGTGCCCGGCCTTCGGTTTCCGGCCGGAGGCGGAAATACTGCGGCCGGAGCACGAAGCGGACGATGGGAATGAGGATCACCCCGACGCCGATGATCCCGATCAGCGACCAGATCTGCGCCGCAGGCGCGGCCATCAGCGTCTTCACGACGACCCAGCCCAGGAATCCCGCTGAGGCCACCGGGAGCACGCCGAGGATCACCGCGTCCAGCGCTTTGCTGAAGATGCGGCGCCAGTAGTAGACGACGGCGGTGACCGCGGTAAAGATGTAAAAGACGGTGTACAGCAGGCTGCTCACGGCGATCACGTCGCTGAAGGTGTTCGCCAGCGAGGTGGCCAGCAGATAGGCCCACGTCAGCCCCAGCAGAGTCAGGCCGACCAGGAGGGTCGCGGCGACCGGCGTGGCGAACCGGCGGTTCACGTTACCGAGGACCGGCGGCAGCACCCGGTGGCTCGCCATCCCGTACACGATCCGGGCGCTGAGCACGATGACGGTGCCAGTGGTGGCGATCACCGACAGCGCGAGAGCGAGCGCCATGAGCTTGGCCCATCCGCTGCCGCCCAGCGCCTGAGCGCTGTAGACCAGCGCGTCGGTCGCGTGAGCCTGCAGTCGGGCGGGCGACACCACGCCCTGCAGGCCCACCTGCGTCAGGGCGTAGATGACGGCGAGCAGGGCGGTCGCCATCATGGCCGCCCGGCCCGGATTGGTACGCCGGTGGGTGACCTCTTCATTGACGTAGACGGTGCCCTCCCAGCCGATGTACACGAACACCGCGATCAGGAATCCCGCGGCGAGATCGCCGCGACCGCCGATCCCGCTGAGGCTGAACCAGCCCCTGGTGATCGGGAACGTGCCGTGCCGGTGACCGATGACCGCGATCAGGCCGACGATGGCGAAGCCGATGAGGATCGTGTACTCGACTATCGCCATGCCGACCTGGGTGCGAGCGGTGATCCGAATGCCCACCACCGCGATTACGAGCATGCCGAGGATCACCGCGGTGCTGATGAACATGTTCGCCGTCGTGCTGGAGGAGGAGGCGGAGCCGAAGACGGCGAGGACGGACGGCCCGAGTTCGACCGTGGTGCCGACCGTGGCCAGGATGGTGCCCATGATCATGATCCAGCCGACCATGAAGCCGAGATACGGGTTGATCACACGGCCGACCCACTCGAAGGACGCACCGCAGTTGGCGTTCCACGCATTCAGGCGGCGGTAGCAGTTGGCGATCACGATCATCGGCAGCGCGATGAGGATAAGAGCGGGACCGCTGGCGTACGCGGTCGCCAAGGCCAGCGCGGCCAGCGTCAGCCCGGCTGATGCGGCTGGCGCGGCGTTGGCCATGCCGATGACGGTGTCCTGCGCCACTCCGATCGCGTTAGGCTCGAGCCTCGCCTCGGGGACGCTCCTGGTGAGAGCGGCGGGAGAGTCAACCGTCATCTGGGTCTCCTATGCTGCTGCCCGCCGCGCCATGGCGGGCAGCGGAATGCCTTGTTCAGCGCCGGGAGGAATGCGCGTACGCGCCGCCCCCCACCTGGTCCGGCTCCGCCGCTCCACGATCTCGAGGCGCGCCGGCCCAGGATAGCCACTTGCGAGATAGTAACGGGCAATCCGGTCACAAGGTGACAAGAGGCAGAAATTTCCTGCCGATTGGCTTCGGCGAGCCGGCCGCGGCTTATGGCGATCAGCCTTCCCCGATGTTCGCCAGGCTCTGACGGACGGTGTTGGTCAGCGCGTCCCCGGGCGGCAGGGTGCGCTCACAGCGGACGAGGGTTTCGCGGAGTAGCGCCTCCGCGTCTCCGACCCGCCCCACGGCGTAGTACAGGTACGCCAGGTTGACCAGCCGGACCAGCGTGTCGGCGTGGTCGGGACCGAGGACGCGCTCCGAATCCGCGCGGCACTGCTCAGCCATTTGCATCGCGGCCGGTATGCGCCCGGCCGCCTGGTAGGCAGCGGACAAGCTCGCGGCGGTCGCGATCGTGTCCCGATGCTCGCGACCCAGCACCTTCTCGCGGTCGGACAGCACCCGCTTGTAGTGCGTGATCGCGTCTTTTACCTTGCCTTCTTTCAGGCGGTTCGCGGCGAGCCGGTCCCGGATAGCAATCGTCTCCGGGTCGCGCGGCCCTTGGAGCCGCTCGCGATCGGACAGGCTGCGCGCTAGCAGTCGGCTGGCCGCGGTCAGGTCGCCCACCGCCTGGTACGCGGCAGCAAGGCTATCCCTGGTGCTGAGGGTGTCCGGATGCCCGTCGCCACGGAACTGCTCGCACTCGCTGACCGCGTGCAGCAGGACGGTGACCGCGTCCGCGGGCTCGCCCGCCATGATGAGGGCCCGGGCCAGGCTGGCGCGAGTCGCGACGATGGCGGGATGCCCCGGCGCTAGCTCGCGGGTCCGTTCGGCCAGGACACGCTGGTACCACTGAACCGCATCCGCGGCGCGCCCGGCCTTCAGGTACGCCGCCGCCAGCTGATCGGCCACGACGAGGGTGTCCGGGTGGCCGGGGGCGAGCTTGGTCTCGCAGCGCGCAGCCAGGTCCTGCCAGTATTCGACGGCCGACCCCACCATCCGGGCTTGGTCCAGGCTCCGGCCCGCCCGCAGCAGCAGCGGATGGCATCCGTCGGCCCACAGTACGTCGGCAGCCGAGTCCTGCAGGCTGGCCGCGTTCGCCCTCAGCCTGGCCGCCGCCCACGGCTGCGGCTCGTCGGCCGGCCAGACTTCGAGCAGCGCACTGGCCGCCGCCCGCGCCGCAGGCTCCTGGACCTGCGCGGGTGCCGCCAGCCGGACCGCCGTCTGGACCGCCGAGCTCATCCCCACGGTCCACGGCGTGACCTCCCGGTTGATGCTGATCAAGCCGGTCCGCTCGAGGACGAACAGCACATCCCAGGCCAGCTTGGAGTCTGCTGCCGCGGACGGCGAGGCGCCGGCTCCGCCCAGGTACTCCGCTACGGCCCGCGCGCCGAAGATGGCTCCCGGAATCCCGTGACCGTCGAGAAGCGCCACCAGGACCAGCGTGAGCCGGACCGACCCGCCCGGCAGCAGCGCTTCTGCCCGCTCCAGCGAGAGTACCCAGGTCACCATGGCTGCCGACGGCATCTCGACGGACCCGGTCCACAGCTGTTCTCGCCTGCTGACGAAGAAGTCCCGGTAATCACGGCAGGTCAGGTTGGAGCTTGCGACCACCGCGGCGGCCTGCCCGAGCGCCAGTGGCTCGCGGCCGAGGGTCTCGACGAGGTCGATGGCCCCCTGGCGCTGGAACGGATTCATGCTGAGCCGTTCGGTCAGGCCGTTCAGCGCTTCCCGGAGGCTGAAGAACCCGACCGGGATGACCCGGGTGTCCGTCCCGCTGACGGCGATGCCGGGGCGAGCGCAGGTGACCAGCAGGCGGCCCGCCGGCCCCGCTGGCCACAGCACGTCCAGGTCGACGGCCTCCGGCAGGTCGTCGAGCACCACGAGCCAGGGTTGCCTGGTCTCACCCAGCCAGCTGGCGAATCGAATAGCGACCGATTCGGCGGTCCCGGTGGGCTCGATGCCGGTGGCCGCCACCGACGCCTCGACGAAACCGGACAGGACGGACGCCCGGTCGGTGACGGAGATCCAGATCAGCGCGTCGATGGCTTGCGACCGCCACAATGACTCCGCGACCATCACGGCGGTCTGGGTCTTGCCGCCTGCGCCGAGCCAATTCGGCAGGCCCGGCGCGGACGACGCGCCCAGCGCAGATGACGGGCTCGACACCAGCGCGACGGCGGAACCGGGGACCAGGATGTCCACGATGCCGTCAGCGCTGTCAGGACGGTCGGTAAACCCCTCGGCCAGGGGAGGCACCTGGCCGATCCGGAAACGTCGCCCGCGCTTCGCTGGCATTCCCACTAGGGCACCACCGCCCGCCACCCCCCTACTTGGGGCTGTTCCGGAACCTTCTCTGAACCGTTCCGGAAACCGCCTCTGAGTACCTAGATAACACGCGAAGGTTCAAGCGCGGAGAACTTTGTACATATCGGACCCTTTGGCATGACCACCGTGCACGTGCAGTGACATTATGCACGTGCACGGTGGCCAGATGCACGTGCAACGGAAGATCTTCGGCGCAAACCTGAGGGCTCGCCGCGGTTACCCCTCACCCGTGATGCTCGCCATGGTCTGACGGACGGCCTGGGTCAGCGGGTCTCCGTAGGGCAGGACCCGCTCGCAGCGCGCGGCCGCGTCGCGCAGCAGCGCCTCAGCGTCGCCCACCCGGCCCACGGCGTAGTACAGCCGCGCAAGGCTCGCGCAGCGGGCCAGCGTGTCCGGATGGTCGGCACCGAGGACCCGCTCCGAATCCGCGCACGTCTGCTCGGACAACTGGACCGCCGACGGCATCCGGCCCGCTGCGTGGTAGGCAGCGGCCAGGTTCGCCCTGGTCGCTATGGTGTCCGGATGCTCACGCCCGAGCACGCGTTCCCGGTCGGCCAGGACCCGCTTGTAGCCGGAGATGGCGTCCTTGGTCTTGCCCTCGGCCAGGTAGGCCGCTGCGAGCTGGTCGCGGGTGTTGATCGTGTGCACGTCGCGCGGACCCTGCAGCCGCTCGCGGTCGGCGAGCGTCCGGGTGAGCAGCCGGATCGCCGCGGTGACATCGCCCGCGGCCTCGTCGGCCCGGGCGAGCTTATCCCTGACCGCGAGAGTGTCGAGATGGCCCGGGCCGAGGAACTGTTCGGATTCGGCCACGGCGCGGCGCAAGACGCTCACCGCCTCCGCGGGCTGGCCGGCGACGACCAAGGCGTTGGCCACGCTGACCCGGGCCGCGATAACGGCCGGGTGCCCGGGCGCAAGCTCGCGGCTCCGCTCGGCCAGAACGCGCTGATACCACGCGACCGCTTCGCCTCCGTACCCGGCCGCCAGGTACGCGCCAGCCAGCTCAGACGCGACAACCAGGGCGTCCGGGTGGTCGGGCGGTAGCTTGTTATCGCACTGGACAGACAGCTCACGCCAGTACTCCACGGCCGGTCCCACCAGCCGACCGCGGTCCAGGCTCCGGCCGGCGCACAGCAGCAGCGGATGGCAGCCGTCAGCCCAGAGCACATCCTTGGCCGCGGTCTGCAGGCTGAACGCGTTCGCCCGCAGCACGGCGGCCGTCCACGGCTGCGGTTCGTCGACGGGCCACGCTTCCAGGAGCGCGTTCGCCGCCACCCGGGCCGCGCGGTCACGGAGCGGGGCGGGTGCCGCCAGCCTGATCGCCGCTTGGACCACCGGGTTCATCCAGACCGAAGGCGGCGCGGCGGCCCGGTTGATGCTGATCAGCCCGGCCCGCTCGATGGCGGACAGCGCGTCCCAGGCGGGCTTGGGGTCGATCGGCGTGCCGAACCCGGGGGCGGTACCGCCCAGGTAGCCGGTCACCGATGACGTGCTGAAGATCGTGCCCGGCACCCCATGACCATCCAGCAGCGCGACAAGGACCAGCATCAGCCGGACCGACTGGCCTCGCAGCAGCGTTTCCGCCTGGCCCAGGGACAGGGTCCAGGTGACTGAGGCGGCTGAGGGGACCTCGCCCGCCGCCACCCCGATCTGCTGCCGCCTGCGGGCGAAGTAGTCCCGGTAGTCCCGGCAGGCCAGGTTCGAGTTGGCGACCACCGCGGCAGCCTGGGCCAGGGCCAGCGGCTCGCGACCCAGGGCATCGATGAGGTCGATCGCACCCTGGCGCTGGGACGGGTTCACGCTGAGCCGATCGGTCAGGCAGGCGAGGGCCTCGCGGACGCTGAAGAACCCGATAGGGAAGACGCGGGTCACGCGCCGACTGGACGTGACCGCCGACTGCGTGCTGGTGATGACGAGGCGACCCGCGGGCCCTTCCGGCCACAGACCGTCCAGCTCATCCGCGTCCGGCACGTCATCGAGCACCACGAGCCACCGCCGGCGGGAGTCGCCGAGCACGCTGACGAAGCGCGCCGCAACCGATTCGGCCGTCCCGGTCGGCTCGATCCCCGTCGCCGCCGCCGACGCCTCGACGTACGCCGACAGCACCGAGGACCTGCTGGTCGCCGAAACCCAGATCAGCATGTCGATCTCACCGGATTGCCACAGCGATTCAGCGAGCATCGCGGCGATCTGAGTCTTGCCCGACGTGCCCAGCCAGTTCTGCTGGCCCTCGGCGAACACCGAGCCCGGCACCAGCGCGACGGACGAGCCGGGCACGAGGGCATCCGCGATGCCCCGCGCGGTGTCGGGCCGGGCGGTGAATCCCTCGGCCAGCGGGGGCACCTCGCCGACTCGGAACCGCCGCGCTGACTGATCAGCCGGCACCCGTCCCGAGGGCGTCACAGGCTGCTACCCCCCAACGATTTCTCTCGGGCCAAGGAGCCTCCTCGGATCGTTCAGCCGATGGCACGCGGAGGTTCAGGCCCGCGGAACCTTTCCGTATCGGGATCTTCGCTAACACCACCATTATGCACGTGCAACACGGTCCAGGGCAGGTGCAGTTGGCACCCTGTTGCGCAGGCTAGCGAGCGGCTGTTCCTGAGTCGGCCACCGAGGCCAGCAGAGCCGCCCGGGCCTGGTCCACGGCGGCCAGCATCGCGCCGCGCAGCACCGGCTCATCCGGGACGCCGGTAGGCACCACCCGCGGGCGGGAGGGCCAGATGCGCGCCACCTCAGCCGCCACCCGGGACGCCAGGGCGACTCCGCCCGCCCGGCCCACTTCGCCGCCCAGCACCACCAGGCCCGGGTCGAGCACCACGCAGACCGAGGCGACCCCGACCGCGACCCGATGCGCGAGTTCGTCGAGGAACGCCGAGGACACCGCGGACACCGCGGCGCGCACCGCTTCGGCCGCCGTCTGCGCGGTGAACCCGTAGCCGGCCGCGAGCGCGCGCACCGCGCTGCCGCCGGCCAGCGACTGGAAACCGCCGCTGGCCGGATGCCTGATGTCGGTGTGCAGCGGCGCTCCGTGCACCGGCAGGTAGCCGATCTCGCCCGCCGCCCCGGCCGTGCCCCGGTGCAACTGGCCGCCGAGGATGGTGGCCAGGCCGAGCCCGACGCCGAGCCATACCAGGACGAAGTTATCGGCGCCGACGGCGGCGCCAGCGGCGCGTTCGGCCATCGCGGCGAGGTTCACGTCGTTCTCGATCACCACCGGCTTGTGCAGGACGTCCCTGAGCGCGTCGAGCGCGCCCTCGTGCCAGGCGGGCAGGTTGACCACGAGTCGCGGGTCGCCGGTCCGCGGGTCGACCACGCCGGGGCTTCCGATCACGAGCGCGCTCAGCCTGGTGACGTCCACCCCGGCCTTGGCACAGGCCCGCTCGACGACCCCGCGGACCAGCTCCACCGGGTCATCGGCACCGTTGGGATTGACGCTCACGTCGGCTACCCGCCGGCCCGTAACGTCGGCTACCGAGGCGCTGACCAGGTCAGATTCCATGTAGAGGCCCGCGACGTAGGCGCTTGAAGGGACGACCGAGTACAGCGCGGCGTTCGGGCCCCGGTTCCCGGCCTGCTCCCCCGCGATCGTCACCAGGCCGCGTTCTTCCAGCCTGGCCAGCATCTGCGACACGGTGACCTTGGATACTCCGGTATATTCGCTGATCTGCGACCTGGTTAGCATGTCGCCGCCGAGCAGCAGCTCAAGAGCGGCCCGGTCGTTCAGCTCGCGCAGCAGGCTGGGCGTGCCCGGCCGGCCCCGCGTGTCCTGCTGAGGCCTGCGCTGGAGTGGGTCCTGCATCGCGGTCCCTTCGTGGTGGTGATTCACCATCCGTCACGCTATCGGAGCGGTTTACGTCTCGATCCGGCAACGGGGACTATCTTATAGGAAAGTTTCCTGTTAGTTTCTGTGGTACGGCTCTCATAAGTTTGATCGCCGAGTTCACCACCCGGAAGGAGTGCCAGCAGCAGTGGGACTCAGAAAGACACCGGCCGCCGTGGTCGCGTTCGGCACCGCGGCTGCGCTCGCGATCGCAGGCTGCAGCTCGAGCGGCTCATCGACCAGCGCGTCGACGTCCACACCGTCGGCGCCGGCGCAGCTCACCGTCTGGCGGATGGGCGCCTCCGTGGCGTCGCAAGTCACCTGGATGAACAACATCGTCGCCGAATTCCACAAGGACTTCCCGCAGTACGCCAAGACCAAGGTCAACGTCGTATGGGTGCCCTGGACCAGCAACACCACCGAGTGGAACAACGCGCTGGCCAGCGGCAAGAACGCCCCCGACATCACCGAGCTGGGGAACACCCAGACGCCCACCGAGGCGTTGCTTGGCGTGCTCACCAGCATCAACAGCTACGTGAACTCGTGGTCGGGTAAATCCGGCCTGGTGCCCGGCATGCTCGCCAACGACACGCAGGGCGGCAACATCTACGCCGTCCCGTGGTTCGGCGGCGTGCGCGGGGTCTGGTACCGCACTAACCAGTTCAAGGCGGCGGGCATCACCAGCACGCCGACGACCTGGGCGCAGCTGGTCACCGACGCGCAGAAGCTGATGGCCAAGTACCCAGGCACCTACGGCATCGACGCCATCACCGACGACACCAACGCCTTCGCCAGCTTCATCTGGGGCGCGGGCGGCCAGATCGCCACCGAAAGCAACGGCACGTGGACCGCGGACCTGACGTCTCCCGCGGACCAAGCCGCGATCAAGTGGTACGTCTCGCTCTACCGCACCTACCACCTGTCGCCGTCGAAGTACATCGGCCAGACCGAGCTCGGCAACACCGGTTCGACCTCGGGCGGAGCCAACACCGACTTCGGCCTGGGCAAGCTCGACCTGTACATCGACGGACCGTGGGCCTCGGCCACGATGCCCGCCAACTCGGTGGACAAGTCCGACTGGGCGTCGTTCCCGATCCCGAGCGAGAATGGCCCGAACCCGGCACCGGCCTTCGCCGGCGGCTCGGACCTGGGCATCTTCAAGACCAGCAAGTACCCGCAGGCCGACTGGGACCTGATCTCGGTCATGGACAGCGAGCCGAACTCCACCTCGTTCGCCAACCTGCAGGGCTTTTTCCCGCCGTACAGCTCGCAGCTGACGAACGGACCGTACAAGTCCAGCCAGCTGTTGTCCGGCTTCGCGGCGGCGGCGTCGAACACCCAGATCTCCCCGCTGAACGCCAAGAACTGGACCACGGCGGACACCGGCAAGTACTACATCATCCCCGACATGCTGAAGTCCCTGATGAACGGCGCGCCGTTCGCCTCTACCGTGGCCGCGGCCAATTCGCAGCTGCAGACCGTCCTCAACACGGGCAGCGAGAGCTAGCCTCGCTAGTCTCCACATGGTGAAAACCGTTCGCGGCCGGCCGGGGAGCATCAGTTCCCCGGCCGGCCCGCCCTCCGGCCAGGCCGCACCGCTTTCGTTCCGCCGGCGGGGTGCGTTGTGGATCAGGCGGCACCGGGTGGCCCCGTACCTGCTGGTGCTCCCCTCGCTCGGGATGATCGCCGCGCTCTTGCTGTGGCCCACGGTCCAGATCGGGGTCTTCTCGTTCCAGAACTACGGGCTGCCGCAGCTGGTGGGGAACGGGCCGACGCAGTGGGTGGGGTTCAGCAACTACACGCAGATCCTGCACGACCCGGAGTTCTGGCTGTCGCTGCGGCTGAGCGTGGTCTCCGCCGCGGTCATGGTCCCGCTGACGCTCGTGGTCGGGACCCTGGTCGGCCTGCTACTCGCCCACCTGGGCCCCAAGATGGCCGCGTTCGTGTCTTCGGTGGCGATCCTCGCCTGGGCCACCCCCCCGGTGTCGGCGAGCGTGATCTTCGTCTGGCTCGCTACCCCGGACGGCGGGATCGTCGACTGGTTCGCCACCAAGCTGCCGCACTGGCTGGGCGGCGGCGCGCAGTGGGCCGGGTTCTCCTGGACGAACGCCGCGCTGCCCGCCTACACGCTGGTGATCGCGCTGGTGGTCTGGACGGCCTTCCCGTTCATCGCGATCGCCGTGCTCGCCGGGCTGCGGACCATACCGCCCGAGCTGCACGAGTCCGCCCGGGTGGACGGCGCGGGCGCCTGGCGGACCTTCTGGCAGGTCACCTACCCGCTGCTCAAGCCGATGTTCCGGGTGCTGTTCCTGCTGTCGGTCATCTGGGACTTCGGCGTGTTCACGCAGGTGTACATCATCATCGGGGAGCTTGGCCAGCGGGACGAGTACAACCTGGGCATCTACGAGTACGCCACCGCATTCCAGCTGCCGCCGGCCTACGGACTGGCGTCCGCTCTGGCCTTCATCCTCACGATCATCCTGCTCATCATCACGGTCGGCTACGTCCGGGCATCGGTCAAGGAGGGGGCGCTGCTATGACAATCCTGGCCGCACGCACCGCACGGCCGCCGGGAGAGCGGCCGGCGCGGCCGCGCT
>JASIGD010000594.1 GCA_030045295.1 Streptosporangiaceae bacterium | reverse complement strand
CCGCACCGACCTGCCGGATGGGAAGGGCTGCCGCCCTTCCTGCTGACCCAGATCCGCTGCGATGCCTGTCCGTCGACGGCCGTCCTGCCGCTGTCCGACATCTGCGTCACCGCGCTCAAACTGCGTGCCGATCGCCAGGCCGAGGACCGGTCCCGGGTCATGGATTCCTGGCCGGACTCAGAGCTTGTTTTTACCGGTGCCTACGGCACGCCTTACGAGCCGCGGAACTTCAACCGGCAGTTCGCTGCCTGGTGCGAGAAAGCGGGAATCCGCTACATCAGGGTCCACGACACCCGGCGCACGTGCGCTTCCCTCCTGGTGGCCCTGGACGTGCATCCCCGGGTAGCCATGCAGATTGTTGGGCACAGCCAGATCGCCATGACCATGGAGGTCTACAGCGAGGTCCCGTCAGCCAAAACCAGGAGCGCGCTCAAGCAGCTCGGCAGGAAGCTCGATGGCTGACGTTGCTGTACTCCGGTGCTGTACGGAGACCGAAAAGGGCCGATCCGGTGATCGGAATCGGCCCCTGACCTCGGTGGAGCTGAGGGGATTTGAACCCCTGACCCCCTCGATGCGAACGAGGTGCGCTACCGGACTGCGCTACAGCCCCGAGAACCTGAGACAGCGTAGCAAACTGGCCGCCTGGTCCGCGCATCGCCGCATCCCCGGATCGGCCGCCCCGGCCACCGCCCACATCGTGACACCAGCGCCGCGTGGCGACATCATTGGCATCAAGCGCCGCGCCGGAGGAGGCAAGCGATGACGACGGCAGCCAGCGGGCAGGGCTGCCCCGTCGACGAGTCGTTCGACCCGCTCTCGCCCGAGTTCCTCGCGGACCCTTACGCGGCGCTCGCCGCCCCGCCGGCCAACGGCGCGCCCATCTTCTTCGCCCCGTCGATCGGGTACTACGTCGTAACCCGGTACCAAGACATCCAGGAGGTGTTCCGGGACCCGGCCAGCTACTCAGCCGCCGTGGCGCAGGCTCCGCTGGTCGCGCTGGTGCCCGAGGCACAGCAGATCTTGCTCGCCGGCGGCCACAAGCCCCAGCCGAGCATGGTCAGCCTCGACGAGCCCGAACACGCCAGGCTCCGCAAGCCGGCCGCCCGTGCCTTCAGCATGAAGCGGGTCACCGCCATGATCCCCGCCATACAGACGACCGCGGAGCGGCTGCTCGACAGCGCGGGCACCGACACCGAATTCGACCTGGTCGAGACGCTGGCGTTCCCGCTGCCCGCCAACATCGTCTTCTCCCTCATGGGGGTCCCTGAACAAGACTTTGCCCAGCTCAAGCACTGGTGCGGGTACCGGGCGGCGCTAGGGTGGGGGCGCCCTGCACCGCAGGACCAGGTGGAGATCGCGACCGGCATGGCCGCGTACCGCGGGTACCTGCGCAACCTGGTAGCGGCCAAGGTCGAAACACCCGGCGACGACGTGACCACCGACCTGATCGCCATTCACGACGAGGCCCCGGACCGGCTCACCCTGGACGAGATCTCTTCGATCTTGTTCTCGCTGTCGTTCGCCGGTCACGAGACCACCACCGGGCTGATCGGCAACACCGCGCGGCGCCTGCTCGAGGATCCCGCCCGCTGGGCGGAGGTGGTGAGCCAGCCCGGTCTGATTCCCGCGGCGGTGGAGGAAAGCCTCCGCTACGACCCGTCGGTGCCGGTCTGGCGGCGGGTCACCACCCGACCGGTGACGCTGGCCGGGATTGACCTGCCCGAGGGAGCCAGGCTGTTCCTGTGGCTGGCCGCCGCGGGCCGGGACGCCGCCGCGTTCGCCGAGCCCGACCGGTTCGACCTGCACCGTTCCGACGCCGACCGGCACCTGGCGTTCGGCCAGGGCCTGCATTTCTGCCTGGGCGCGAACCTCGGCAAGCTGGAGGCGCAGATCGCCATCGCCGAACTCGCACGCCGCTATCCGGGCCTGCGGCTCGCGCCGGACCAGGAGCTGACCTTCCATCCGAACATCTCGTTCCGCGGACCGCAGGTCCTGCGGGTGCGCACGCAATAGCACAAGACCCGGACGGGAACGCGCTCAGTCACCTACGGCGCGCAGCTTGGCGTCCTCGTCCTGGTCGTAGAGTTCCTGTTCTTCCCTGTCCCGGACCCTTGGGCTCGCCTGGTCCACGTAGACCCGCGGACTCCTGGACGCCGAGATGTTGATGATCTCAGCCCTGCGTGCCGGTGCCGCGACGGCCGCCCCGGAATCCTCCGCAGCGGCAGGAAGCGCCCGCTCGAGTCGTTCGGTGTCGGCCTTCCCGGCCGCCCTGAGCAGCATCAGGTAGCCGAGCAGCATGACCGACGGCGGCACGATCACCCACCAGGCCGCCAGCTTGGTGCCCGCGAGCGCGCCGGACGCGATGGTAAGCACGATCAGTATCGTGAGCAGGCGCCGGCGCGCGGACAGCACCCGGCGGTGCACGACAAAGTCCCCGCCCTCGGCCGAGGTCTGGACGCGCTGACCCGCAGCCGGGACGCGCTGACCCGCAGCCGGGACGCGCCGGCTCTCGCCCGGGACCGGGCGGCGCTCCTCGGCTACGTCCTTGCGCTCGCGCCGGCGGAAGCGGCGGCGGCGAGGCGGAGCCTGCTCCTCGCCGGCCTCCCGCTCACTGGTCACCGCCTCACCGGCCTCCGGCTCACCGGTCACCGCCTTATCGGCTGCCATCTCGTCGGTGGCCTGTTCCCCGGCCGACGCGGACGGGACGGAGGAATCCCGGCGGAGCCAGCGGGGGATGAGCACGCACGCCCAGATGGCGACGATGGCGACGTAGAGTATCGCGCTGCTCAACAATCCTCCCCG
>JASIGD010000593.1 GCA_030045295.1 Streptosporangiaceae bacterium | reverse complement strand
GGGCGACCCCGGCGGCGTCCACCGCGGCGGGGGCGACCCGGAGCGGCGGCGGCCGGCAGCGGAAGGGGAGCCAGGACGAGTCGGGGCGCGGCGTGCCGGACGTGGCGGGCAACGCCGACCCGACGACCGGTTACCAGATCTACGCCGACGGCCAGGCGCAGGTGGTGGGCGGGACCAGCGCGGTCGCGCCGTTGTGGTCGGCGCTGGTCAGCCGGCTCGCGCAGTCGACCGGCAGGCGGTTCGGCCTGCTCCAGCCGGACCTGTACGCGGGCGTGTCCCCCGGCGTGGCTGCGGCCGGCTTCCACGACATCACCAGCGGGAACAACGGCGCCTACGCGGCCGGGCCGGGCTGGGACGCCTGCAGCGGCCTCGGCAGCCCGAACGGCACGGCGCTGCTGGCCAGGCTGTAGAGCTGAGCCCGAGGAATCATATCGGTTGACACTGCCAAGTGGTTGACGCATACTTTTGGTAGTAGCTTTCATTTAGGTGTCGCTGCCGAAAGGGTGTGAGTGTCATGGCGGACGCGCCGGCCCGCAAGTGGTGGGCGCTGGTCGCGATCGCGGCGAGCGTGCTCGTGGTCGGGCTCGACCTGACCGTGCTGACCCTGGCGCTGCCCACGATCGCCGTCGACCTGCACGCCTCAACCAGCGACCTGCAGTGGTTCTCCGCCGCGTACAGCCTGGTGCTGGCCGCGGCGATACTGCCCGCCGGGCTGCTCGGCGACCGGTTCGGGCGCAAGAAAGTGCTGCTGATAGCGCTGACGCTGTTCGGTGCCAGCTCGGCGGCCTGCGCGTACGCCAGCAGCACGGGCGAACTGATCGCCGCCCGGGCGGTTCTCGGCGTCGGGGCCGCCGCCATCTTCCCGCTCTCCTTGTCGGTGATCCCGGTGCTGTTCGCCCCCGAGGAGCGGCAGAAGGCGATCGCGCTGATGGCGTCGGCGACGTTCATCAGCTTCCCGATCGGCCCGCTGGTCGGCGGCTACCTGCTCGACCACTTCTGGTGGGGCTCGGTCTTCCTGATCAACGTGCCCGTGGTGGTCCTGGCGCTGACCGCCGTCGCGTTCTTGCTGCCGGAATCGCGCAGCGAGCAGCGGCCGAGCGTGGACGTCCGGGGCGTCATCTTGTCCAGCGCCGGGCTGGCCGGGCTGACCTACGGGTTCATCAGGGCCGGCAACGACGGCTGGACGGACGCGGCGGCGCTCGCCACCATCGCCGCCGGAGCGGGACTGCTCGGCGCCTTCGTCGCGTGGGAGCGGCGGCTCACGGCCCGGCTGGCGGCGTCCGCCGGGAAAGCCGGCGCTGGCGGCAGCAGGCTCCGCCCGCTGATCGAGCTGGGGCTGTTCCGGTCGGCCGGCTTCACCTGGGGCACGGTCCTGTCGACGCTCGTCTCGTTCGCCCTGTTCGGCCTGTTCTTCGCGATGCCGCAGTACTTCCAGGAGGTACGCGGCGTGGACGCCATGGGCAGCGGGCTGCGGCTGCTGCCGATGATCGGCGGCATGGTGATCGGCATGATCAGCAGCACGCGGCTGGCCTCGCCGCGCGAGGCGGCGGGCGGAGCCGGCGAGGTCGCGCCCAAGGCCAGCGCGAAAGCGCTCGTCACGTTCGGGTTCGCGGTCATGGCCCTGGCTCTGGCGATGGGCGCCGCCACCAAGACGAGCAGCGGCACGTGGTTCGCGGCGGCCTGGTTCGGCGCGGCCGGGCTCGGCCTCGGGCTGGCCATGCCGCAGGCGATGAACGCGGCCCTGTCCGCCTTGTCTCCGGAGCGCAGCGGCTCGGGCTCGGCGCTGATCACCGCGATGCGCCAGGTCGGCGCGACCATCGGGGTCGCGGTCCTGGGCACCGTGCTCGGTTCGGTCTACCGCAGCCACGTCGACGTGACCGGCCTGCCCGCCGCGATCGCGGCCGCGGCCAAGAGCAGCGTGGTGGCGGGCGTGGCGGTCGCGCACGCGCTGCACTCGCCGGCGCTGCTTGAGTCGGCGCGGTCCGCGTTCGTGGTCGGCATGGACACCATGCTCTGGGTGTGCGCCGCGATCGCGGCGGCCAGCGCCATCCTCGCGCTCATCTTCCTGCCGCGCCGCGCCGGGGGCCCGGTCGAAGAGACGGCGCAAGCCGCTCCCGGTGAAAGTGACCAGGAGCGGGCAGGATTGGAAGTGTGACGGGCATGGTCGAGACAAGACAGGACCGGCCGGAGGGCCTGCGCGAGCGAAAAAAGGCCAGGACGCGCGCTTCCATCAGGGAGCACGCGCTCCGGCTGTTCCGCGAGCAGGGCTATCAGGCCACCACGGTGGAGCAGATCGCGGCGGCGGCCGAGGTTTCCCCGAGCACGTTCTTCCGGTACTTCCCCAGCAAGGAAGACGTCGTGCTGCAGGACGACATGGACACCCGGATGATCGAGGCGCTCGAGCGGCAGCCGGCCGAGCTCGGCCCGCTCACCGCGGTCCGCGCGGCCACCCAGGAGATGTTCGCCGGCTACAACGCCGCCGACCTGGACGTGCTCCGCGAAACCACCGTGCTGACCTTCACCGTGCCTGAGGTACGGGCCCGGGCGCTGGACGAGTTCGCCCGCACCATCGGGGTGGTCGCCGAAGCGGTGGCCAAGCGCGCCGGACGCGGGCCCGACGACCTGGCCGTGCGTACCGCGGCCGGCGCGATCGTCGGCGTGATCATGGCGATCACGATGCCGTGGGACGGCTGGTCCGACCGGCAGACCGTCGAGGGCACCTTCGAGCGCATCGACCAGGCCCTCGCCCTGCTGGAGGCCGGGCTGCCGCTCTGACCGGTTCGGACCGGCGGCCGGCGTCAGCGGTGACGCCGGGACAAGATTCGCCGGGCTCACGCGCGGCATACGCGCCGCAAGCGGCATAATCGAGGCAAGGACAAGGTGAGCCGGGAAGTCTGGTCGGCAGCAAACTCAGGAGCCACCATGGACCGCGGCGTCTTGTCACCCGGGCTAGCCACCCACTGGCGCCGCGAGGTGCTGCGCACCAGCTTGTGGTTCGTGCCCGCGGTGGAAGTGGTCGCGGCGGTGGGGCTGTTCGTCGTCACGACGGCCCTGGACAAGGCCGCCTTCCACGGCGACTTCACCCTTCCGTCGTGGGTGATCAGCGGAACCGCCGATGTGGCCCGCCAGATCCTCACCGCGATCGCCGCCGCGGTCATAACGGTGGTCGGCGTCGTGTTCTCGATCATCCTGGTCACCTTGACGCTGGCGTCCACGCAGTTCGG
>JASIGD010000592.1 GCA_030045295.1 Streptosporangiaceae bacterium | reverse complement strand
ATCAGGAACCTCGGCCTCAACCAGCCGGTCATGGTGCAGTACTGGCACTTCATCGACAACCTGCTGCACGGGGACCTCGGTTTCTCCTACTACACCGGCGAGTCGGTCAACACCATGCTGAAGCAGGACCTGCCGCCTACCGTCTCCCTCGTGATCGGCGGCATGGTCCTCTGGCTGATCGTCGGGCTGGGGGTCGGCATCCTCAGCGCCACCAGGCCGCGCAGCCTGTTCGACCGGTCCGCCACGGTCGCGGTGCTGGTCGGCCTGTCGATGCCGGTGTTCGTCGTCGGCGAGCTGCTGATCCTGTTCGTGTTCGTGCCGCTCAACGAGCACGGGTTCCACTGGATCCAGACCGGCTACGCCGGGATAACGCAGGGCGTCCTCACCTGGATGGGGCACATGATCCTGCCCTGGATTACCCTGGCGGCCGTGCAAGCCGCCGTGTACACCCGGCTGACCCGCGGCCAGCTGCTCGATACGCTCGGCGAGGACTACATCAGGACGGCCAGGGCCAAGGGGCTGTCCGAGCGGCGGGTGACCTACCGGCACGGGGTCCGCGCCGCCCTCACCCCGGTCGTCTCGCAGCTGGGCGTGGACATCGGCCAACTGCTCGGCGGCGTCGTCGTGACCGAGACCGTCTTCGGCCTCGGCGGCCTCGGCGAGACGGCGGTCCAGGCCATCTACACCGACAACCTCCCGGTGATCATCGGGTTCGTCATAGTCGCGGCCGCGTTCGTCGTGGTGGCCAACATCGTCGTGGACATCGTCTACGCGCTGCTCGACCCCCGGGTCCGAATCGCCTGACCGTGTTCCACCGTTCTCCTGTCGCACGCGCCACGCCCGCCGCTGACCGCTCCGCGCGCTTCGCTCCTGACCGCGAGGTATTCCGGCTCGCCCCACCGGTGATCTTGTGGTGGGTGTGGGTCGCCTTCGCCGTCGCGAACATCGCCGACTTCGCGATCCAGGGCGCGTCGGCCAGGTTCGCGATCGTGGTCTCGGCCATCCTGGCCACGGTCACCGGGCTCGCCTACGCCCTGGCGTTCCGCCCGCGCGTGGTCGCCGACCGGGCCGGCCTGGCGGTGCAGAACCCGTTCCGCGACCATCGCGTTCCGTGGTCAGCGATCCAGGCGGTCGACGCCCGCGACTGGGTGCAGGTGCATTACGCCGAGCAGGCCGGCACCCCCAGCAGCGCGTCGGGCCAGTCGATATCCTGCTGGGCGCTCTACGTTTCGGCCCGGAGCAAGCGCAAGTCAGCCCGGCCTCCGCGCTCGCGAGGGTGGCCAGTTCCGCCCGCACGGGTCTGGGGCGGGTTCAGCGACGATCAGGGCTACGCGCAGGACTCCCGGCTGCCCGAGGAGGCGAAATACCTGGCCTCGCTTCCGGTGGCGAACGCGATCGCCGTCCGGCTGGACGCGCGAGCGCGCAAGGAACGTGCCCGCGCCCCGCAATCCGCCTCCACCGGCCTGGTGACGGCACGGTGGGCATGGCCGCCTGTGGCCGCCGTCACCGTGCCCGCGCTTGCGCTGCTGATCATCGCGCTGGTCTAAGCGCTATCCGCGCGATGGCCTGCAGCCAGCCGGGACCGAGGCGGGCAGCGGCGGCGGGGTGCCCCCGAATGCGGGGCAAAGGTCCTTGTAGTTGCACCAGTCGCAAAGCCTGCTCGGCCTGGGCCGCCAGTCGCCGGCGGTGCGGGCGCGCTCGATGGCCTGCCACAGGGCCGCGACCTTGCGCTCGGTGGCGAGCAGGTCCGACTCGTCCGGGGCGTACCGCAGCACCTCACCCTCGGCCAGGTACATGAGCTGGAGCAGCCTCGGCACCTGGCCGCGGAGGCGCCAGACGACCAGCGCGTAGAACTTCATCTGGAACAGCGCGCTCGCCTCGTAAGCCTCCCGGGGCGCGCGGCCGGTCTTGTAGTCGACGATCCTGATGTCACCGCCGGCGGCCACGTCGAGCCTGTCGATGTAGCCACGCAGCCGCAGGCCCGAGTCCAGCGTCGTCTCCACGTAGTACTCCCGCTCGGCGGGCTCGAGCCTGCGGGGGTCTTCGAGCGTGAAGTACACGTCGAGAATCGCTGTCGCGGACTGAAGCCAGGCGGCCCGTTCGGCCTCATCGGGAAACAGCGCGGCCAGATCGGGTTCCTCGGCGGCCAGCCGGTCCCACTCCGTGAGGAGCAGCGCCTGCGCCGCCTCCGGGGTCCGCCCGGCCGCGGGCAGGCCGAACAGCCGCTCCAGCGCGGCGTGCACGAGCGTCCCGCGCGCCGTCGCCGTCGTGGGCGGCTCGGGCAGCCTGTCGATCACCCGGAACCGGTACAGCAGCGGACAGGTCATGAAGTCCGCCGCGCGCGACGGCGACAACGCGGGTCCCGGCGGCTCCGCCGCCTCCGGTTCCGTTTCCCCGGGGTCGCCGGGTGAGCCCGGCGCCAGGGGCAGCACGTCAGGCATCGCCGCGGTTTCGTCCACAGCAAAACCGTAGGGCAAGCCACTGACATTCGCAGCCACCGACATTCGCAGCCACCGACATTCGCGGGCATCTCCGTTGCGCCATCGCGCGGCCCGCGAGGGGCTTCTTGCCCCTCCGTCCGCGCGATACTACGGCGAGGACCGCAGCGGGGTGCGGAGCACACCGGGGGGTTCCGGGGGGTCGCCCCCCCGGGTAGACACAGCACGTAGCATCGGTACTGTGCCAAGCACGACGCCGGACAGGCCGCCCAGCGGGCCGCCTCAGCGCCGCGGGGCCGGTCCTGGGATCGTCGTCGCGCGCCCGTTCGGCATACCGGTGTACATCTCGCCGTACTGGTTCCTCATCGCGGGTGTATTCGTCCTCGTCTACGCCAACGAGCTGCGTCGCGATGCCTCGATGCCGCACGGTGACGCCCGGTTCGTGGTGGCGGCGGCTTTCGTCGTGCTGCTGTACCTGTCGGTCCTGGTCCACGAGCTGAGCCATTCGGTGGTGGCCCGCGGGTTCGGGCTGCCGGTGCGCCGCATCCTGCTGTACCCGCTCGGCGGGTTCTCCGAGATCGAGCGGGAACCGCCGACGCCGGGCCGGGAGTTCGCGGTGTCGGCCGCCGGGCCGGCGCTGTCGCTGGCGCTGGCCGCCGCCGGTTACGGCCTGCTGCGGGTGGTACCGGCGGGCACCATCGTCGGCGGCCTCGTCTCGGCGCTGATGTGGGCGAACCTGGTGGTCGCGATCTTCAACCTGCTGCCGGGCCTGCCGCTTGACGGCGGCCGGATGCTCCGGGCCGCGATCTGGAAGGTCACGGGCCGCCCCGCGGCCTCGACCATCGCCGCCGCCTGGGCGGGCCGCGTGATCGCCCTCGGCCTGTTCGTCTTGCCGTTCAGGCTCGGCTGGGTGAGCGGCGGTGAGCTGATCAACGTGGTGTGGCTCGCGGCGATCGCCGCCTTCATGTGGGCCGGGGCGGGCCAGGCCATCAAGGCGACCAGGTTCCGCGAGCGGCTGCCCGCGCTGCAGGCCCGCCGGCTGGCCCGCAAGGCGGTCTCCGTCGCTGCCGATACCCCGCTGGCCGAGGCGATCAGGCGCGCGGACGAGAGCCAGGCGCGGGCGGTCGTGGTGGTCGACCATGAGGACAAGCCGATCGCGATCCTCAACGAGACGGCGGTCATGGCGACGCCGCCGCAGCGGCGGCCGTGGATCGAAGCCGGCGCGCTGTCCAGGACGCTCGACCCGAGCCTGGTGCTGCCCGCGGACCTGTCCGGGATGGCGCTGCTGGACGCGATCCGCCGGGCTCCCGCCACCGAGTACCTGCTGGTGGAGCCTTCCGGTCAGGTCTACGGCGTGCTGGCCGCCCGCGACGTCGATCACGCCTTCGCCGGAGTCTGACCGCCGGCCGCTACTGTGGGCCACATGACCGAACCGCGGCAGGGACCCGCATGAAGCCGCTGATGCCCGGCGAGCCGGTGCAGCTGACCGACCCGAAGGGCCGGAGCCACATCATCACCTTGCGGCCCGGCGCGTCCTTTCACACCCACCGCGGCACGCTGGGCCACGACGACCTTATCGGCGGCCCGGAAGGGACGGTGGTGCGCTCCTCGGGCGGGACCCCCTATGTCGTGTTCCGGCCGCTGCTGGCCGACTTCACGCTCGCGATGAAGCGCGGCGCGGCCGTGGTGTACCCGAAGGACGCCGCGCAGATCGTGGCGTTCGCCGACGTGTTCCCCGGCGCCCGGGTCCTGGAGGTGGGCGCCGGCTCTGGCGCGCTGAGCTGCTGGCTGCTGCGGGCCGTCGGGGAGCAGGGCACCGTGACCTCGGTCGAGCGCAGGCAGGACTTCGCCGAGATCGCCCAGCGCAACGTCGAGCAGTTCTTCGGCGGGCCGCCGGCGGCCTGGCGGCTCGTGATCGCCGAGTTCGGCGCGAGTCGTCCCGGCAGCGACCTGGCCCTCGCCCCGGCCGACTTCGACCGGGTCATCCTCGACATGCTCGCGCCGTGGGATTACGTGGACGCCGCCGC
The DNA here is from genome assembly GCA_030045295.1 of Streptosporangiaceae bacterium. The sequence goes on along the minus strand of JASIGD010000592.1, from coordinate 287 downwards.
CGAGTTGCTCGTGCCCGGCGGACTGACCTGCTGTTACGTCGCAACCACGACCCAGTTGTCGCGTACCGTGGAGGCGCTGCGCGGGCACGGCGGGTTCGACGAGCCTGCCGCCTGGGAGAGCCTGGTACGCGGGTGGCACGTGGACGGCCTGGCCGTCCGGCCCGAGCACCGCATGGTGGGACACACCGGATTCCTGGTCACCGCGCGCCGGCTGGCGCCCGGCGTGATCCGGCCCCCCCGTAGGCGCCGCCCGGCCAAGGGCGCTCACGGGGAAGATCATTGATCGG
>JASIGD010000002.1 GCA_030045295.1 Streptosporangiaceae bacterium | reverse complement strand
CCAAGGGGACGATCGCGGTCAAGGCCCGCCTGCTGGACCAGTCCAAGATCGCCGGGGTCGGGAACCTGCTGGCCGACCAGGCGCTATGGAAAGCCAAAATCCCGCCCGCCACCCCAGTGAACCAGCTGCAGCGCAAGGACGCCGACCGGCTCTACCGCGCGCTGCGGTTCACCCTCGAATCGGCCATCGCCAACGGCGGCGTGCACACCGGCGACGTCATCGCGGCCCGCCGCCCCGGCGGTACCTGTCCGCGCTGCGGCGCCGAGATGGTGCACGACACGGTCGGCGGCCGCTCGACCTGGTGGTGCTCGCGCGAGCAGGCCGCCTGGCGGTAAGAAAGGCCGGCTCTTGCCCGATCCGCCGACCAGCGGTAAGAAGTGCTGATGGGGAGGGATGTGCCGACCGGGTCCTCCAGCCTTCCGCGTGTCGAGTTGCGTCTCGCCGGCGCCTTCGGCGTCCTCCGCGACGGCACCGAGCTTGCCGAGGGCGAGGTGGGCAGCCGCAAGTCCCGGACGCTGCTGAAGCTGCTCGCGGTGGAACGGCCGGGGCTGGTTCCCATAGACAAGATCGTCGAGGTGCTCTGGGCCGGTGAGCCACCGGCGGCCGCCGAGCAGAACGTCGCCACGCTGGTCAGCAGGCTTCGCGGGATACTGGGGTCCGGCGTCATCCTGGGCGGCCGTCAGGGATACCGGCTCGCCGACGATCCTGTGGTCAGCGTGGACCTAGATGCCGCCGCCCGGTACTGCGAGCAGGCGGAGCGCAAGCTGGCGGTCTCCCCTGCGATCGCCCTGGTCGCGGCCGAGCAGGGCATCGAGCTGCTGTCGGCGGAGGTCGCGCTGGCCGACGAGCAGTACGCGACCTGGGCGGACCCGGCCCGCGGTGAACTACGCGGGCTGCTCCGCAGGGCGCGCCTGGCCGCGGCCGAGGCCGCCCTGGCCACCGGCGACGCCGGCGCGGCGGTGCACCATGCCGAAGCGGCGATGGCGGCTGACCCACTCGATGAGGCGGCTCATCGCTGGTACATGTCGGCCTCGGCCGCCGCCGGGGAGCCGGCCAAGGCCCTGGTGGCCTACGCGGCGCTGCGCGAGCGGCTGGGCGACGAACTGGGCACCGACCCGGCGCCGCGGACGCAGCAGCTGCACCTGGCCATCCTCCGCGCCCAGGCTGGGGAGCGGCCGGATCGAGACGAGACGAGCACCCGGTCCACCGGTCCGGAGTCTTCGGGTCGGCGCCGATCGCCCAGGCCGGCCCTGGTCGGCCGGGACGCTGAGACCGCCGCCCTGCGTGCGGCCTGGGGCCGTGCCGTGGCCGCGAATCCCGGCCTCGTCATGATCGTGGGCGAGGCCGGGATCGGGAAAACGGCCCTGGCCGAGGACCTGGCGGCGGAGGCCGGCGAAGACGGCGCGACGGTACTGCGAACCCGCTGCTACGAGGCCGAACGGTCGTTGTTCCTGCAGCCGATCGTGGAGGCGATCGCGCCGGTGATGACCAGGATGCCGGCCAGCACCCTGCGGCAGATACTCGGTGAGCACGGCTCCGCGGCCGCGGCCCTGCTGCCCGAGGTCGCGGCGCTGCTCGGGCCTCCGCCGACCTGGCGCGGCAGCACGGATATGGAACGGCGGCGGTCCTTCCAGGCGGTGACGGCATTCCTGTGCGGACTCGCGGAACGCAATCCCGTCCTGCTCGTGGTGGACGACCTCCAGTACGCGGGGCAGTCCACCGTCGAGTTCGTCCACTACCTCGGCCGTCATGTATCCGGCTCCAGGCTGCTGGTGATGGTCACGGTCAGGGCCGAGAACGACGCGGAGATCGGTTCAGCGCTGGCACCGGTGGCGATCCGGATCGAGGTGGGGCCGCTCGGTCCCGCAGCGGTCGAGCAGCTCGCCGACGAGGCCGGGCAGGCGGCGCTGGCCCTCCCGATTCTGCAGCGCACCCGGGGCCACACGCTGTTCGTAGTGGAAGTACTGCGGGCGCTGGCCGACGGCGACATCGGCTTGCCGGAGTCGCTGCGCAGCGCGGTGCAGGCGCGAGTCAGGCAGACCGGTACGGCGGCGGAATCGCTGCTGCGGGCGGCGTCGGTCCTCGGCGCTGCCTTCGATCCCCTGGTTCTGGGCCAGCTGCTGGATCTCACCGCAGCCGCGGCGGTCGAGCTGTGCGAGCAGGCGCTGCAGGCCAGGCTGCTCGTGGTCAGCGGCCGGGATTACGAGTTCGCCAATGACTTGATCCGGGAGGTCATGTACGCCACCGCTCCGGAGCCGACCCGGCTGGCCCATCACCGCCGGGCTGCCGACCTGCTGACCGGCCAGCCGGAATCCCTGGCCCGGCACGCAGCGGCTGCGGGCGACTGGTCCCGGGCGGCGCGGGCCTGGCTGCTCGCGGCCGAGGAGGCCATGCGGCAGTACGCGGCCACCGACGCGATCGCGCTGAGCACGCAGGCGCTGGACGCGGCAGAGCGCACTGACGATGCGGAAGCGCGCGCCCGTGCCCTGGTCATTCGCGCCCGCGCGCGCGAAGCGGCAGGCGCCAACGACGCCGCTTTGGCTGACCTGACGGAGGGGCTGTCGGCCGCGCGCGCCGCCGGCGATCGCCGACTGGAGATGCTGGCCCTGCGTCAGCTCGGCGGCGACTTCTCCGCCACGCGCAGCCTGCCGGTCGCGACGTCCTACGCCGAGACCGGACTGCGTATCGCCATGTCGCTCGGCGACCGGGCCAGTGAGGCGCACTTGCTGGCCCGGCTGGCCATCATCGCGGCGTGGCGGCTGCGCCTGGACGCCGCTTTGGAGTACGGCAGGCGCGCGGTCGCCGCCGGCCGGGCCTCCGCGGACGAGCATGCCCTAGCGGCCGGGCTGGACGGCCTCAAGATCGCATGCCTGAACGTCGGGGACGCTCAGGGCCAGGCGGCCGTCCTGGCCGAGCTCAGGCCGCTGCTGCGCCGCCAGGGCGACCTGTACCGGCTGCAGTGGGCCGAGTTCGAATCCGCGTTCTTGTTCATCGCCTCTGCCGAGTGGGACAAGGCGGTCGCCGCGATGCAGACCGCCATCGAGGTCAACCGTCGCGCCGGCTACCCCTCTTACGCCGCGTGGTACACCATGTACCTCAGCTGGCTGGCCAGGCTTCGGGGTCGCGATGAGGAGGCGCTGATGCTGGGCCGCCGAGGTCTGGAGCTGACCGAACGACATGAGCACCTGTGGGGGGAGGCCACGGCGTGCGCCATGCTCGGGACCACGCTGCAGCTGGGCGGTGACCGTACCGAGGCCATCAAGCTGTTCGAGCGCGGTCTGGCGGCGGCCGAGGCAGGAGGCGCGGAGGCCAACCTACTGCGCTGCGCGGCTCCGCTGGCCGCCGCCACGGCTTCGCCGGACGTCCTGGCCTACGCCGACCGGCTGCTCGAGCAGGCCAGCATCCCTGCTGACGGCGCCTGGCTGTTCGGCGACGAGGCCTGCCTCTCGCTGGCCCGAGCCTGGCTCGGGCACGGTGAACCGGAGCGCGCCCGCGCGATTGTGGCTCCGCTGCTCGCGGTGGCCGACCGCGCGCCATGGGTAGCGACGCTGGCCGCGACGCTCGTCGTGGACGGGCTCGCCCTCATCCGCGTGGATCAGTACCAGCAGGCCAGCGCCCAATTGCTGCGGGCCGAGAACCTGGCCCGTGAACACGGGCTCCCCCATGTCCTCCGCGAGGCCCGCTCGGCCCGGCGGACCCTCAGATGAGTTCGGCCAGGCGGGCGGCGGCCCGCGCGGCGCCGTCGGTTTCGACGGGCCGGTGGCGGACCGGCCGCGTGATCTCCTCGGCCATCGCCGCGGCCAGCGCGTCGGGCATGGTGTCCGCGTAGTCCAGGCAGCGGCCGGCGCCGTACTGGGCCAGCCGGTGCCGGACGTGGAAGTTCTGCTCGAAGTGGTGGCGCAGCGGGACATAGATGAACGGCCGCTGGGCGGCGGTGAGTTCCATCGTGGTGGTCAGGCCGCCCTGCACTACCGCCAGATCGCAGGCCGCCAGGTGCCGGTACAGGTCGTGCACGTACCCGTGCACCTCCAGCCCGTCACGGGACGGCAGGGCGCCTGGGTCGATCCGCGGCCCGGCCACCAGGATCATCCGCAGCCCCGGCACCAGCCGGCGGGCGGCGGGGAACGCCGCCGCCACCCGGCGGAGCAGATGGGTACCCACCCCCGAGCCGCCAACCGTGACCACGCAGACCTTCTCCTCGTCCCGGTAGCCCAACTCGGCGCGCATCGCGTCGCGGTCCGCGGCCGGGATCCCGGTGACATACCCCGAGAACTGGTAGTTCCCCTCCACCCAGTCACGGATCAGCGGCAGCCCGTCCCCGAAGGCGTCCGGCACCACGTCGCGGGGGTTGCCGACGAACACCGACCGGTCCCGCAGCCCTGGGAACCGCGCCACCTGCCCAACCATCTCGGCGTTGTAATCGGCGGTCAGCGCCCGTTCCCGATCCCCGCCGTCCGGCATCGGCAGCCAGCCCACGAAGTCGGTCATCCAGGCATACGGCGATCGCTTGAGCTCCGGGTTCTCGTGCAGGAAATAATCCACGTCCCAGGCCTCATCGCCGACCAGCAAGTCGAAGTGCTCCTGCTCGACCAGGTCGGCGAACACCATGAAATTGCTGACGAGGATCTCATCCATGTCCCGGAACGCCTGGAAGACGTGCAGGTCGTGCTCGGCCGCCTCCGATTCGATGTGCCCGGACTCACTAGCCAGGAATGCCGAGGCGGGGTGGATTAGCTCGGACCGCCGCTCCAGCAGCTCGGTTACCGGATGCTGGGCCAGCCAGTGCACCTCAA
>JASIGD010000591.1 GCA_030045295.1 Streptosporangiaceae bacterium | reverse complement strand
GAGGCCAAGCGCGTCCACCCAGCGTCGGGCGGCAAGGTGCGGTGAGGGATCGGAGACTGTCTCCTGACTGCGAATAGCAAACATCAATTAACCAGTACGACGTGTGCCGGAAACGCCAGCTTTGTTATCATTGCAGGATGATTATCCACTTCGTATGCCGGGGGAACTCCTTCAGGAGTATTATTGCCGAAGCCTATGCGAACTCACTCGGGACTAAGGATCTGAGCGTTCTGTCAAGCGGCACGACTGCAGCATTGGATAAGGCAAGGAACCTGGTCTACTACAAGGTGACGCTTGATCTCCTTGAGAGGCATGGGATACGGGAATTCGCCAAGGCCGACTATGGAGATCAGCTCACGCAGTCGCGCCTGGAGAAAGCTGATATTACGGTCTGCATGAATCAGCGAGTCTTCGACGAGTGCCTGCGGTGCGTGATCTTTCCTGTCAGTCCGCGTATATGGTCAGTTGCCGATATTGGCGAACCAGGTAGGGTTTCCGCTACCGAGTCGGAGACGGAGATTTACCGGGAGGAAGCTTATCAGGAAATCGTGAAGAATGTTGATCGATTGATCTCGGACGTATCAGTAGCAAGCCTATTTAACGTTAGTCGCCTTCCCGCTTAAGCGGCCTGCGAGGCATTCTCACCCGCCTTCGCCGCGGCGGCGCGCTGGGATTGGGCGTTCAGTTCACCGCCGACTAGCACTGCCAGCCCGGCCAGATAGAGCCAGAACAACAAGATGACAACCCCGGCCAGGGCGCCGTACGTCTTTCCGTATGAGCCGAACCTGGCCACGTAGAACGAGAAACCGACCGAGGCAACCAAGAATATGCACGCGCTGACCAGGCCGCCCACGCTGATCCAGTGCCACCGCGGCGAGGGCCGGTTCGGCGCGTAATAGTCATAGAACGAGAACAGCAGGGTGATCACGATGATCGTGGCCAACCAGCGGACGATGGTCCACCCAATCAGGAACGCGGTATGCCCGAACGGCAGGTGGCTCTCGATCCCCGAGCCAATCGACGCTCCGAACACGATCAGTGCCGCGCCGATCCCGCCCAGGACAACGGTGGCCACCATAAGAGGGATGGTCCGCAGTCGCTTGGCCGCGAACTTGCGGTCAGGTACCTCGTAGGCCACGTCGAGCCCGGTTTCCAGCGCCGCCATACCGCCCGAGGCGGCCCACAATGCCACCACCACGCCTATGACCAGCGCGGCGACCGATCCACTTGCGGACCGGGAGGTGGCACTGTTGACGGCCTGGGTAAAAACCCCGGACGCTCCGGGCGGCAGTGCCTTGTCCACGCCGTTGACCAGGCGGTGCACCTCGCCCGACCCAAGGTGGAGCAGGGTGGTCAGACCGAGCAGCGCGATCAGCGCCGGAAACAACGCGAGGAACCAGTGGTAGGCCAGGCTTCCCGCCGTCATGCTGCAGCGATCTCGCACGTATTTCTTTCCGGTGCTCTTTACCAGGTCACGCCAGCCAGACTCGACCTGCTCCGATTTGGCAGCAGGCCGATCAGATGCCGGACGCTGAGCTGGAACCGCTTCGGTGCCGGGCATCGGCACGGACTTCCTGGGTTGCGACTCGGCCATGTCACGCCCCTATCAAGCTGCTGACCCTGTTACCGGCCCGGATCCGGTCGCCGCATTCAGCACGCAGCGCGGCCGGGCACTGATGATCGCCAGAATTACCGAACTCCGGCGTCGGCGGGCTAGCGAGCTTGTGATCAACTGGCGGCTCGGGCTGATCCCGCCCGCCTCGCCGCATGACAGCTTAGAGTGCTGCGCACAGCTCGTCGGCCCTGGACCGAACCCTAAGCCGTGTTTATGATCTTCACCGCATCTGTGCGGCTCTCAACCAACCCTACGTCCGGCCGTCCTGAGTGTCACTACCGTCTGGCTGGCAGCGCAGTCGGAGGTCCCTCCCCGTCGGCAGCGCGTCAACGGCGCCGGGTACGCGCTTCATGGGACAGATCGGTAGGATTTCGGGTCGCCGCTTAGCGTCGATGGTTCGCGCCGCCGCGCCCTGGCAGTGGCGCCAGCCAGCCGGTGAGTTTTACCGGCTCGGAGCGTCTTAGCAGGCAACGGATCACCAGGAGGCTGGATCGATGGCAGATACTCCCGCTGTACCGGACATGCGCCTGGAACTGGTTCCGCTTCCGGTGTCAGACGTTGACCGGGCGAAGGCGTTCTATGAGCAGGCTGGCTTCGGGAACGTGCACGACACCCAGGTCACGGAAACGATGCGGGTGGTTCAGCTCACCCCGCCAGGGTCGAGCTGCGCCATCGTTTTCGGCACCGGGATGGGCCCGATCACCGACATGGCCCCGGGCTCCGTCAAAGGCCTGCATCTGGTCGTGCAGGACATGGCTGCGACCCGGGCCGCCCTGACACAGCGGGGCATCGAACTAAGTGGCGTCGAGGACATGGGCGGCGTCCTGTACTCGTATTTCACTGACCCGGACGGCAACATGTGGGCGCTTCAGCAGTGGCCCGCCGGTTACCAGGCATAGCCGGGGGCATCGGCGCGGATACCAGCGCGGGCTGGCCGTCCGACCAGCGGTGGGAACTTTCACCGTGGCGCAGCTGAGCGCAGTGTGGAGCGTCGGGCCAGGCCACTTTCAACCCATTAGTTCAGGACTCGGCCCCCTGGCGCCCCCACCAGCGCAACCCCGCAAGCATAACGGTCTGGGCTCGGAGCGGGGCCTGGCCACCCCGAGCCCAGACGGCGAGGGCGAGAATCTCTCAGCCCTGTCTTTGTCGATCATGACGCCCGATCCTTAAGGCACGCTAGGACGCAGCTGTGAACCTCCTCATCAACTGAAAATGACCCAGCGCGATTGCGGCATCACCCAGCGGTTAGCTGGCAGGTGGCCGATCCGCGGCGAGTCTTGGCCGATGGCCGGCGGCGAGCTGGTCCGCCACGTGGGCCGAGGTCGTCCTGCCCGCGTCATCTGATGCTGCGAAAGCTGTACGGCGTGAAGGCGTTAATCGCGGTCGAGGACTTCGCGAGGCAGGCGCCTCGTCAGCGCCGAAGCCTGGCACGTGCGGCCTGTTTCGAGATCCCGTATCGCGCTGTTCTCCCCCCAGAGCGGACCGGCCCCGGCAGTCCGCCTGCTGCAGTGCCCGGCGGATTGTTCCCTGCCGGACGGCACTGTCGATGCGGCGTACCCGCGCCCGGGGCCGACCCCCCATTCGATGGAACGAGTCCTGCCGTTCCCACCCCGGGCCGGTCGCCCGGCGTGTGAGGACGGCGGACGGTCACTCAGAGCGCTGCTGCGGAATGCCGGCGAGCAGTGCACGAACCTCAGTCTCCCGGTAGCGCCGGTGTCCCCCCAGCGTGCGGATTGAGGTCAGTTTCCCGGCCTTCGCCCACCGTGTGACGGTCTTGGGGTCAACACGAAACATCGTGGCGACCTCCGCCGGCGTCAACAGCGGCTCGGCCTCTGGTGTGCGTGCGGACATGTGTGCGGCCTCTCCTCCTGGACCAGTGTGGTGCGATGCTGTGCGTCTTGCCTGCCGTGGGCTCCACCGGGGAGCCTGTCGGGATGTCCTAAATGGCCGACAGGGACCATATTGCCATCACCAGCCGTGACACGTCGACCACCAGGCGCAAAGTTTCTGGACCAGATGTCCGATTGGTCCGGTCAATCCCGTTACTGAAAGTAACAGTATCGAAACCCGATCTCGCGGCGGCGGCGGATCCGGAAATAGTATCCGGGAGGTGGGCAGCACGGCCCGCGGCACCGCGATCGTCCGGCGCCGAGCCTCGGCATGTTCCGCCGTCAACAAGTCGGCCTGGCGGAGCAGGCCGGGTAGGCCGCCCGCCCCGCAACGGTCGGGCTTGGTGACGCCGCAGCCATCGCATAGACGCCCAATTCCGCGGCGTAGGACATCCGTATCATGACACAAACCAGGTGAACTCGTGGGGTTCAGGTGATCAAAGGTATCGATGGTCGAGCCGGCCGCGGGCCAGGCAGCCGCTGACCTGGTCGGGCCGGTGCCGGATCTTCCCGAGCTCGCGCTCGACGCCGCCGCCTGGCTGGCAAGTTATCGGCCAGCACGGAAAGCATCCGCAGGCTTCGGCCCCTCGTACAGGCAATACCCTTGTTCCGTTCCCGGTGCAATGAACAACCGGGACGGGAGAAGGAGAGTCGCTACCGTGACCAACGTGTTCGCGATGCCTCACAGAGAAAACGGGTCTGCCGACGGTGCTGCCACCGGGGGACCCGCCGAACGAGCAGAGCACGAACAGGTCGTCTTCTGCCAGGACACCAGGACCGGGCTGAAGGCGATCATCGGCATCTATTCCACCGCGCTCGGGCCGGGGCTGGGCGGAACCCGCTTCTACCCCTACGAGAGCGAAGACGAGGCCCTCGCGGACGTGCTGAGGCTGTCCAAGGCCATGGCGTACAAGAACGCGCTGGCCGGCCTCGACCTCGGCGGCGGGAAGGCGGTCATCATCGGTGATCCCGCCCAGCTGAAGACCGAGGCGCTGCTGCGCGCCTACGGGCGCTTCGTCGCCTCGCTGGGCGGCAGGTACATCACCGCGTGCGACGTGGGCACGCGCAGCGAGGACATGGACATCATCGCCAGGGAGTGCCGCTACGTGACCGGCCGGACGACGGCCCACGGCGGCGCGGGAGACTCCTCGGTGCTGACCGCCCTGGGCGTCATGCACGGGATGCGGGCGGCGGCCGAGCACGCCTGGGGCAGCGCCAGCCTCCGCGGACGGACCGTCGGCGTCGAGGGCGTGGGGAAGGTCGGTCACCGGCTCGTCGATCACCTCATCGAGGCCGAGGCGGACGTGGTGGTCTGCGATGTCAGCGCCGAGGCCACCCGGGCCGTCCGCGCCCGCCACCCGCAAGTCCGCGTGGTGGACGGCATCGACGGGCTCGTCGCGGGCAAGCTGGACGTCCTGGCCCCGTGCGCGCTGGGCGGCACGCTGACCGAGCGGGTCGTGAACGCGCTGACCGCGCGCATCGTATGCGGCGGCGCCAACAACCAGCTGGCCCACCATGGCGTGGAGAAGCTGCTCGCCGACCGGGGCATCATCTACGCGCCCGACTACGTCGTCAACGCGGGCGGTGTCATCCAGGTCGCCGACGAGCTGGCCGGATTCAGCTTCGAGCGCGCCCGCGCCGCCACCGAGCAGATTTTCGCGACCACGGCGAGGGTCCTGAAGATCGCGGAATCCGACGGAGTACCCCCGTCGGTGGCCGCGGACCGCCTGGCCGAGCGCAGAATGTCCGAAGTCGGGCGGCTGCGCGGAATCTGGCTGGGCACGATGGGATCCGCGTAGGCATCACGGCCGCAAACCGGGTACGGTTGTACCGTACGGATGCTGGTGAACGTCGCGCTCCCCGTTGCGGGGCGGCGGCGGCGTCGTAGGACGCGCAAAAGCCAGCGAGGCGGAGATCATGGGGCCAGACCGGCTCCGGACGTTCGAGGGGGTCGAGCCAATGGGGCGCGGCCGAGCCAAGGCCAAGCAGGTCAAGGTGGCCCGTCAGCTCAAGTACAAGAGCGACGACACAGACCTTGACCGGCTGCGCGCGGAGCTGGGTGTCGGAACGGACTCCCGCGACGGCAATCTCGATTCCACCGCGGGGGACTACGACGACGAGGAAGACGACGACGAGGACCGGGGGTCCTACTCTGCCGAGGACGCCTGGTAAAGCGCCGAGGACGCCCGGCCGCGGTAAGACGCGCGAGGCGCCCTAACACGCGGCAAGACTTCGGGACGAGCGGTCAGGATCCGACGCCCAAGCCGTCCAGGACCTGCTTGCCGTGGTCGCTCTCGGCGACCGGGACCGGGTAGTGGCCGTCGAAGCAGGCTCGGCACAGCCGGTTCGCCGGCAGCCCGCTCGCCTCGGTCAGCCCCTCCAGCGAGACGTAGCCCAGCGAGTCCGCGCCGATCGACGCGCAGATCTCCGCCGGCGAGAGGTGCCCGGCGATCAGTTCGGCGCGGGTGGCGAAATCGATGCCGTAAAAGCACGGCCAGATCACCGGCGGAGACGCGACGCGCACGTGCACCTGGGCGGCGCCCGCCTCGCGCAGCATCGCGACGAGCGCACGCTGGGTGTTCCCGCGGACGATCGAATCGTCGACCACCACCAGCCGCCGGCCGGCGATCGCGTCGCGGAGCGGGTTCAGCTTCAGCTTGATGCCCCGCTGCCTGATGGTCTGGCTCGGCTGGATGAACGTCCGGCCGACGTAAGGGTTCTTGACCAGGCCCTGGCCGAACGGGATGCCGCTCGCCTCCGCGAAACCGATCGCGGCCGGAGTCCCTGACTCCGGGACGGGGATGACCAGGTCGGCGTCGGCGGGATGCTCGGCCGCGAGCCGCCGGCCGACGGCGACCCGGGTGGCGTGCACGCCCCGGCCGGAGATCGTGGTGTCGGGACGGGCCAGGTAGACGTACTCGAACAGGCACCCGCTCGGCTGCGCCGCCGCGAACGTCCTCGACCGCACCCCGCGGCCGTTGATGCAGACCAGTTCGCCGGGCGCGATCTCGCGGACGAAGGCGGCCCCCACGATGTCCAGCGCGGCGGTTTCGCTGGCGACCACCCAGCCGCTGTTCAGCCGGCCCAGCACCAGCGGCCGGAAGCCTTGCGGGTCTCGCGCGGCGTACAGCGTCTGCTCGTCCATGAACACGAGCGAGTACGCGCCCTTGGCCAGCGGCAGGACCGCCGCCGCAACGTCTTCCACGCCGGCAGGTTCTTTGCTCCCGCCCAGCCGCACGCTGTCGCTGACGAACAGCGCGGTGAGCACGTCGGTGTCGGAGGTGGCGGCGATCCCGCCGCTGCCGGGGCCGGTCCCGCCGAGCAGGGCGGCCAGCTCGCGGGTGTTGATCAGGTTCCCGTTGTGGCCCAGCGCCACGCTGGTCGTGGCCGTGGAGCGGAAGGTCGGCTGCGCGTTCGCCCACACCGAAGCGCCGGTGGTGGAGTACCGGCAGTGCCCGACCGCGATGTGACCGCGCAGCGCTGTCAGGGCCGGCTCGTCGAAGACCTGGGCGACCAGGCCCATCTCCTTGTGCACCATGATGCGCTGGCCGTCGCTGACCGCGATGCCCGCGGATTCCTGGCCGCGGTGCTGCAGCGCGTACAGGCCGTAGTAGGCGAGCTTGGCGACATCCTCGCCCGGCGCCCACACACCGAACACGCCGCAGGCGTCACGCGGCGGCCGGTCCTCGGGCACAAGCTCCTCCGCTAGACGGCCGTCAGGGGATCTCACCACCGTATTT
>JASIGD010000590.1 GCA_030045295.1 Streptosporangiaceae bacterium | reverse complement strand
GGCGTGGGGACGCGGGCTGCGGCTGGCCGCGGCGATGATCGTTCCGCTGGCCGCGGGGGTTATCGTCGGCCGGCCGACCCCCGGGCTTTTGGTCGGGGTCGGGGCCTTCGTCGTGGCCAGCACGGACACCGGCGGCCCTTACCGCCCGCGGGCGGCCACGATGGCCGCGGCCACGCTCGGCGTGACGGCCGCGTATTTCCTCGGCGCCCTCACCGCCGCGCCCCGGTGGCTCTCGGTGCTGCTGTTCGTGAGCGTGCTCGCCGGGTCGGCGCTGATCGGGACCGTGGGGCCGCGCGTGGCGCTGGTCTCCACGATGGTCACGGTTGCCTTCGTCATCGGGGCCTTTCTCCCGTCGTCGCTCGCGGCGGACGCGCGCGCCGCGCTCGCGCTGCTGGCCGGCGGCGGCTGGGCCCTCGGCCTCAGCCTCGCCGGATGGCCCTTCGACCGTCGGCGTCCCGAACGCCGCGCGGTCAGCGCCGCGATCAGTTCGTGCGCCGCCTTCCTGGGCGAACTGGATCCCGCCGGCGGGGAAGCGGTGTCCTCCGGCCCGGGCGCCCGTGAGGCGGCGCGAAAGTCGCTCGGGGCGGCCCGACAGGCGCTGCAAGCGTCCCTGCCGCGCGGCAGGTCTCGGATGGCCCCCGAGGTCCGGCGGCTGTGGGCGTTGCTGCACGCGACCGGGACCTTGTTCGACGCGATCGTCGCGGCCGGACGGCAGCTGCCGGCCGCGGGCCGGCGCGGGTGCCACCCGGTGCCACCCGCAGCGACCCTGACCGCGATGCGCAGGCTCGATGACGCGGTGCAGGCCCTCATCGCGGTCCTCACCGGCCCTGTTCCCGGTCCCCGGTGGATGCCGGCCCGGGCCGGCGACCAGCGCTGGCATGCCGTCGTTCGGGCCGTGCGCCAGCCCAGCCCGGCGGTTCTTCGCGGCGCGGTCCGGCAGGCGACCGCGGGCGGGATCGCCCTGGTCGTCGCGAGCCTCTTCGACCCGGCGCACGGCGCGTGGCTGGTGTCATCCACGGTGCTCGTGCTCAAGCCCAACGTCAGCGGCACCGTCAGCACCGCCGCGCAGCGGGCCGTGGCGACCGTGGTCGGCGCCACGATCTCCGCCGGGATCGTCGCGGTCACCTCGAACCAGCCGACGCTGATCGCGATCTCGTTCGCCGTCGCGGCGCTGGCGATGGCGTTCATGCCGCTGTCCTACAGCCTGGGGATACTGATCATCACGCCGCTTTCGATCTTGCTCACGGCCGTGCTCACCGGCAGCGGATGGCTCATCGCAGTGAGCCGGATCGAGAACATCCTGATCGGCGTGGCGATTGCCGTCGTAGTCAGTTGCCTGCTGTTCCCCACCTGGCTCCGGACCAGCGTGCCCGGACTGGTGACCGGCACCATCGACGCGATCAGGCGGTACCTCGCGATGGTGCGGCTGCCCCGTGAGCCAGAGGCAGGAAATAAGCGCGCGGAAGGTAAGGCGCTGCACGAGGCGCGCTCCGACGCCGAGACCGCGGTGGCGAGCCTGCGCGCCACCGCCGGTCAGCTGGGCCTCGAGCCTGGCAGCGGCGCGCTGGCCCGCGGTCTGGGTGACGCCAGCGCGGCGGCCGGGGAGGTGCTGGACGCGATCATCGCGCTCAAGCAGGTCCTCGATCGGGACGGGACGGGCCGCGAGTCGTCCCGGGAATCGCAGCCGGTCATGCTCGGGTACGTCGTGGCGGAGCTGACCGACGCGGTAGCCAGCCTCGGCCGCGTCCTCGGAGGGCTCTCGTCCGGCGCGACCGTCTCGCTGGAACGAGCCGGGCGGCTCGCCGAGACCGTCGCGAGCGGCCGGGGCGACGCGTTACCGGCCGCCCCCGGTCGCCGCGTCCACCTGCCTGAGCGCCTCGGTAAGTAGCCGGTCCCCCGGGACCGCGTCGACCCAGATAACCCGGGGATCACGGCGGAACCAGGACTCCTGGCGGCGTGCGAACCGCCTGGTAGCCTTTATCGTCTCAAGGCGCGCCTGGTCCAGGGTCAGCTCGCCGTCCAGGTAGCGCAGCAGCTGCCGGTAGCCCAGCGCGCGGCTCGCCGTCCTGCCTTCCCGCAGCCCCAGAGCGACCAGGCCCTTGACCTCGGCCTCGAAGCCTTCCCGCCACATCCGGTCGACCCGGGCGGCGATCGCCTCGTCTAGCTCAGGCCGGTGCAGGGTCAGGCCGATCTGGACGGCCGGCCGCGCCTGGCCCTGCGACTGGTAGCCCGGCATGGTCGCGTTAAACGGGCGTCCCGATATCTCGATCACCTCGAGCGCGCGCACGATCCGGCGACCGTTGCTCGGCAGGATCGCCGCGGCCGCGGCGGGGTCGAGCCGGGCCAGCCTGGCGTGCAGTGCGGCCGCGCCAAGGCGGCCGAGCTCGTCTTCAAGCCGCGCGCGGGTACCACCGTCGGTTCGGGGAAAATGAAGGTCGTCAAGAGCGGCACGGACGTACAGGCCCGAGCCGCCTACGAGCACCGGCACCCGGCCACGGGCGGCGATGTCGTCGATCGCGGCGCGGGCGAGCGCCTGGTAGTCGGCCACGCTGGCGGTGCGGGTCACCGGCCAGATATCGAGCAGGTGATGGGGCACGCCCTGCCGCGCGGTTTCGGGTTCCTTGGCGGTGCCGATGTTCATGCCGCGGTAGAGCTGCATCGAGTCCGCGTTTACGACTTCGCCGCCGAGGATGCGGGCCAGGTTGATGGCGAGCCCGGACTTGCCGGTAGCGGTCGCCCCGACCACGGCGATGACGTGCGTGCCCATGTGCACCAGTGTGCCCGCCCGGCCGGCCCGCCCGGTCGGTAAGCGGGTCAGCGGCCCTTGGACAGCCTCTTGCGGTAGAAGAAGCTCCCGGCGCCGAACACGATTGCTGTCCCGCCGATTATGAAGAGCACGCTGTCCTGCAATCCGGCCGTGCCACCGCCGCCGGTAACCGGCGCGGCAGTGGGGATCTGGCTGTAGTACGGGGTGGTCGTCACCGTGACCGTTATCGTGGGCGACACCGGCGTGGTCGGCGAGGTGGTCGCGGTCGCGGTGACCGTGCTGGTAGCGCCGTCGCTCGTCGTCAGCGAGCCGCTTGCCGTGGGTAGGTACACCGACGTCGTACCCGGGCTCGATGTGCAGGCGGATACGGCGGCGGCGACGAGTATGGTCAAAATGGCCCAGCCGACGACGGTCAGCGCCGACCTGCGCGCCGTCGTCGTGATAGCCGCGCGCACCTTCATTGAACCTCCTCACGCGCCCGGCAGGTGGCGATCCTTTTCTCCGGTCCGGCTTCAGAAACCGCCCCGGAACGGAAAACGCATGGCCGACCCGGGCGCGGTCCCGCGTCGGTCGAAGACCGGTCTCGAAAGCACCGGCGACCATAACAGTAAGGCCCATGGACGGCGCAGACACGCAATGGCGCGCTCACTATTCGAATATTAGGCTAGAAGGACACACCGGAGAAGGTGGGGGGAGGGACGGCGGCATTGGCGGGTCGGAAGTGGCGGTCCATAGCCGGGTTTCGCGTTGTCGTCTCCTGGCCGGAAGACGGGTACGCTCCCCCGCCCACCGGGCCGATAAACCTTCGCGCCTGCCTGGCCGGCTGGGCAAGTGCCCTGCTCATCCTGGGCGGGGTCGTCGCGCTGGGCGTCGCGGTCGCCTCCCAGCAGCATGCGCCGCAGCCCTCCGCGGCGGCGGCGGGAGTTACCCGGCCACCGGGCCGGGGGCCATCGCTACCGCGCTCGGCGCCGGTGGCCGTCGATATCCCGGCCATTGGCGTGGACTCCAAACTCCTGCACCTGGGGGTCAACTCCAACGGCACGATCCAGGTACCGTCGCTGGAAACGAGTTCTGGTGAGGCGGCTTGGTACAAGTATTCGGTGACGCCTGGCCAGATCGGCACGTCGGTCATCGAAGGTCACGTCGACAGTTATGCCGGGCCCGCCGTCTTCTTCCGGCTGGGGGCCCTGCAGCCCGGAGACACCATCGATGTGATGCTCGCCGACGGGGTCACGGCTATTTTCCGTGTCACCGGCGTGCGCGAGTACCTCAAATCCAATTACCCGGCGAAAACCATTTACGGCGCGACCAACTACGCGGCTCTCCGGGTGATAACTTGCGGCGGCGTTTTCGACTATGCCACCAGGCATTACCTCAGTTCCACTGTTGTATTCGCGTCTCTCATCTCATCACAGCCGACCGCAACCTGAGCGACTGACGCCGACGTAGCAGGGCCACGTCGTCTATAGTCGCCCCGCCGGTACCGTATTGCCTTCGGCTTGCCGACCCGAGGAGCGTGCCAGCTTGACGTCAACCGCCCTGCTCGTCATGGACGTGCAACAGAGCATCGTCGAGCGCTTCGGCGACGATGAGGGCTACCTGTCCCGGCTGGCTGCCGCGGTCACCGCGGCCCGCGGCGCCGGAATCCGGGTCATCTACGTGACCATAGGGTTTCGGGCCGGATACCCCGAGGTCAGCCCCCGCAACAAGAGCTTCGCGGCGGTTGCGGGAAGCGGGCGGTACATCGATGGCGACCCCGGGGCCCACGTTCATCCCGCCGTCGCCCCGGCCCCCGGCGAGGTGATCGTCACTAAGCGCCGGGTATCCGCGTTCGCCGGCAGTGACCTGGATATGGTCCTGCGGGCGGGCGGTATCGACAGCCTGGTGCTGGCCGGCATCGCCACCAGCGGCGTGGTGCTCTCCACCCTCCGCCAGGCCGCCGACCTTGACTACCGGCTCACCGTCCTGGCCGACGGATGCCTCGATTCCGACCCCGAGGTGCACCGGGTCCTGCTGGAGAAGGTATTTCCCCGTCAGGCCGAGGTCGTCCTCATCGCCGACTGGCCGGCGGGCTAGCCGCCGTTTGCCCGCGCGGCACCGCCTGGGGTCATCGCCCGGGGTGGCCGTCGCAGGTCGACGGGACCAGGTGAGCGTGTTCTGGCGAGACATGTCGCAAAACTTGCGTGCGAAAACAATGTATAGTCTTTTCCCGGAAAGCCGTTTTTGATACAGTACGGACGTGGCACATCGCATCGGCTACGGGCGCGTTTCCGCCGGTGACCGGGACCCCGGCTCCGAGCGTGACGCGCTGGAGGCCGCCGGGTGCGACGAGATCTTCATCGACGAGGCGTCCGGGAAGCTGGCCAGGCGGCCCGAGCTGGACGAGGCGCTCGGGCGGCTGCGCCGCGGCGACACGTTCGTGATCACGCGGCTGTCGCGGGCCATGCGGTCGATGCGGGACCTGGTCGACCTGACCGCCAGCCTCGACGCGCGCGGCATCGACCTCGTGGTGCTCGGGCAGGGGATCGACACCGCCACCCCGCCGGGGCGCCTGGCCTTCGGCGTCCTGGGCGCGATCGGCGAGTTCCAGCGCGAGCTCGTCGCCGAGGGTACCCGCGCGGGACTGGCCGCCGCGCGGGCCCGCGGCCGCGTCGGCGGGCGG
>JASIGD010000589.1 GCA_030045295.1 Streptosporangiaceae bacterium | reverse complement strand
CAGCATGCTCCAGATGAATGACTGGCTCGCCGAGCTTCGGGACGAGGACCGTGCCGAGGCGACCCGAGAGGAGGCTGCAGGAGACCCCGTTGCCGCGGCGCCGAATGGGTCGGCAGCCCCGGCCGAGACCGCGGTCCCCGGCTGGGCTAGTGCCCCGGCCGAGACTGGGGCACCCGCCCAGGTCCCGGCCGAGACTGGGGCACCCGCTGGGGTCCCGGCCGAGACTAGGGCACCCGCCCAGGTCCCGGCCGAGACCAGGGCCCCTACCCGGGTTGGCGCCGCCGCCGACGTCAGTCCTGCTGCCAGCGCGCCCGAACGGGCCGTGATCGGTGATGAGATACGGATGCCGATCATGTGGTGCGAGATGGGTTCCTGCATCTCCTGGTACACCCATCGCGCGGCGCTCGGCGAAGCCGATACCCGCGCCCGCGCGATCGCCGCCGGCTGGCGCATCGACGCGCTGGGCCGGCTGACGTGCCCCCAATGCCAGCAGACCGATCCTCGCTTCTGGGCCTCGTGCGCGGTCGTGCCGTGGGACCGATACACGGCTATCGCGCGGGCGGCCCGGATCACCACCGTGCGCAGCGACGGTGCCCGTGGCACGGTCCCGGAAATCAGCCATGATCGCGGCCGCATGGCCGGCCGCGATCCCCGGCGCGCGGCCAGCGGCCATCTCGGGGCGAGCGGCCATCTCGCGGCGAGCCCGGTGGAGTCGGCATGGCAACGCAGTTACGCAGCAGCTAGGACCATGTGAGATTTGACCGTGCGGCGATGGCAACCCATCCGTCATACCTGACGGGCAGCCCCGGCTGCCACTGGCTGATGCTGGCCGCGGAGACGGCCGGCCTGGTGAACGGCCGCTGGCGGCCAGACCAGGTCCGAGCCTGCCGCCCCCGGATCGCTACGCGCATGCTCGGCGCGGACGCCGGGTCGGTCCGCGCAGGCCGGGATTTCACGGTCGCCACCTTGCGCCGGTGGGGCACGGCAGAACGCAGCCAAGATATCGCGATCGTCGTGTCCGAGCTGCTGACTAACGCGCTACGGCACGGCGTGCCGCTGTCCGGCGGTGATCGGCTCCGGCAGCCGATCCGGCTCGGCCTGCTGGACCCCGGATCATTCGTGCTGTGCGCGGTCGCGGACCCCAGCAAGGCGGCGCCGGTACCGCAAACGCCAGGTTCCCTCGCTGAGACTGGTCGCGGGCTGAACATCATCTGCGCGCTGAGCGACCAATGGGGCTACACGACCACGACCGACGCGGGAAAGGTGGTATGGGCCGTGTTCACACCGCGGCTCACGCTGCCTGCACGGTACCCGGGCAGGCTGGCCGAAGAGCGGATCCCGGAACCGCGCGCTGACGACGGGCGGGCGGTCAGCTGCGCTGCGCGCGGATCTGGCGCTTGATCCGGGCGAGCATCGCGGCCATGCCACGCAGCCGAAGCGGGCTGACCAGCTCCTGCAGCCCGAGCTGACTGGAGAATTCGGCGGGCGTGGCCAGGACCTCGTCGGCACTGAGCCCGTCCAGCCCGGCATGCAGGATCGCGGCGAAGCCGCGGGTCGTCGGCGCTTCCGGCGGCGCGTCGAAAAACAGGTGGACGGTCGAGTCGGGCTCGACCTCGACCGCCAGGAAAAGCGGCGTCTGGCATTCGGGTACCGGCTCCAGCAGGTCGTGGTGCTCGGCGTAGCGGCCGGGCAGAGCGGGGAGCTCGCGAGAGAGTTCTAGCAGCAGCTGCAGCCGGTCCTGGCTCGGCGTGTCGTTGAATTCATCGGCGATTTCCTGCAGCCGGGGATGGAGCGTGGCAGCGGTCACGGGCTGTCCCCGCGGGTGATCGGGACCCGGACGCTGTTTCCCCACTCCGTCCACGACCCGTCGTAGTTGCGCACGTGCGGGTAGCCGAGCAGGTAATGGAGCACGAACCAGGTATGGCTGGACCGCTCGCCGATACGGCAGTAAACGATGACGTCGTCCTCGGGGCGCAGGCCCGCCTCACCGGCGTAGATCGCCTCGAGTTCGGCACGCGTCCGGAAGGTACCATCCTCAGCGGCGGCGCGGGCCCAGGGCACGCTCTTGGCGCCAGGGATATGGCCACCGCGCACGGCGCCCTCCTGCGGGTAGTCGGGCATGTGGAGCAGCTCGCCGGTGTACTCGCCGGGTGACCGCACGTCGATCAGCGGCTGGCCCAGGTGGACCAGGACCTGATCCTGGAACGCGCGAATGTGCTGGTCGTCGCGGTCGACGACCGGGTAGTCGGTCGGCGGCCGCTTGGGGGTGTCCGTGCTGAGCGGGCGGCCTTCGGCGATCCACTTGGCCCGGCCGCCGTCCATCAGGCGCAGGTCGGGGTGCCCGAACAGGGAGCAGACCCACAGCGCATAAGCCGCCCACCAGTTGTTCCTGTCGCCGTAGAGAACGAGCGTGGTGTCCCGGCTGATCCCCTTGTCCGACATCAGCCGGGCAAAGCCGGCCCCGTCGACGTAGTCGCGCGTGACCGGGTCGTTGAGCTCGGTGTGCCAGTCAAGCTTGACCGCGCCGGGGACGTGGCCGGTCTCGTACAGCAGCACATCCTCGTCCGACTCGGCCACCACTAGGCCGGGGTCGTCCAGGTGCTCGGCCACCCATTCCGTGGTGACGATCATCTCCGGGTGGGCGTACTCCCGGAACTTAGCTGCGGAATCATATGGCAGCGCCACGGTCAGCTCCATTTCCACTCGCGACCGGCCTCCGGCGCGGCGCAGGAGGCCTCAATCATCCCACGCACTGTAACGCAGCGGACTGGTGCCGCCTTCCCCGGTTCTGACGCCCTGGCTAGGCGGTCTCCTCCATCTCGGTGCGATGCCCGGCGGCCCGGAGGCGGGTGAGCGTGGCCGCGAACTGGCGCAGGG
>JASIGD010000588.1 GCA_030045295.1 Streptosporangiaceae bacterium | reverse complement strand
TGGTCGTAGAAGCTGGTGAAGGCCTGCTTCTGCGTGGCGTTCATGCCTCCCGGCGCGTAGACCACCACCAGGAGGGGTCCGTTGGCTCCCGGTCCGAAGCCTTCGCTGATGAGGTCATAAGCACGCCGGGTGGTCTGGCTCGTGGGCTGCGAGCCGCCGTCGGGCAGGCCGAGGCGGATGTGCAGGAACGGCACCGCCACGAACAACGGCACGACGATCCCGGCCAGGACCACCGCGACCGGCACCCGCTTCAGGGCGTGGGCGTAGCGCCAGGAGGCCGGCTCATAGCCCGGGCGGGCCGCCTTGGCCATCTTGCGGCGCGCCCACCGGGAGGAGATGAGCCGGTGGCCGGCGAAGCCGAGCAGCGCCGGCATGAGCGTGAGCGCCGCCAGTACCGCCACGACGACCGCACCGGCCGCGCACAGCCCCATGACGGTCAAGAAGGGGATGTTGACGATGCTGAGCGCGGCCAGCGCGATCAAGACGGTCGTGCCGGCGAAGCAGACCGAGGACCCGGACGTGGCGATCGCCCGCCCGGCCGACTCGCGCAGGTCCATGCCGTCGATGACCTGCTGCCGGTGCCGGTTCATGACGAATAGCGAGTAGTCGATCCCGACGGCCAGCCCGATCATCGTGGCCAGGATCGGGGCGGTGCTGGACTCGGTGATCGCGGCGGTCAGGGCCAGCAGGGCCAGGTTGGTGACCAGCACGCCGAGGACGGCGCAGAGCAGGGGCAAGATACCGGCCACCACCGAACCGAAGCCGATCAGCAAGACCAGGAAGGCGATCACGATCCCGATCAGGTCGGTGTCGGTCTTGGTGCTCGCCTGAGCCACCTGCCCGCCGAAGTTGACGGTGATCCCGGCCGCCTTGGCCGGGCCGCCGGAGTCGAGCAGCGCCGTCTGTGCCTTGGGCGTCACGTCGGCCACGGCGACCGGGTAGGCCACGACAGCGTAGGCGATCAGCCCGTTCTTCGACACCGTCCCCGCCTGGTAAGGATCGGTGACGCTCACGACCTGCGGGAGCTTGCGCAGCTCGGCCACGGTGGACTCGACCGCCTGCTGCTCCGCCGAGCCGGTGAGCGACTTCGGTGCGGACACCGAGAACACCACCTGGGCCTGGGCGCCGCCCGTACCGGGGAACTTCTGGTTAAGCAGGTTTAGTCCCTGCTGTGACTGGGTACCCGGGATGGCCAGCGAGTTGTTGGTCGGCTGCTTGACGCCGATCGCCACCACGGCCAGCGCCACGGCCAGGACCAGCCACGCGGCCAGCACATAATGGCGGCGCGCGAAACACCAGCGGCCAAGTCGGTAAAGCATCGGACTCACTTGTCCTTTCACTGAATGGATCGGTAAGAGCTGTGGGAGAACTTCAGCGCAGCGAGGAGGATCGTGACCGGCACGATCAGGCCGAGCAGCACCTCGAACCCGCGACGGGAGGTGTTCTGGCTGACGGTCGCCGCGGTTACCCGGGAGAGGCCCGCCGCGAAGATCGCCACGCCCCATCCGGTGCTGACGAGGCGGTTGACCTTCAGGAAGGCCGGAGATGACCAGTAGGCCCGCGGGGTGGCTTCCCGGGCGAACGGCTCGGTGAACGGCGTGACCGGGATCAGCACCAGAATGACCAGCCCGACGGCAAGGCCGATGCCGGCGCCGCCCCAGGTGGCCAGCCACGAGTCGCCCCCCCGGCCCAGGGTGAAACCGAGGACGGCGATCAGGGCGAACAACATCAGCAGGCAGGTGCCGAGGAGCTTGAGCGGCCAGATGGGCCGGCTGGTCAGCTCGGCGATGAGGACCATGACCGCCGCGGTCAGCGCGGCCACGGCGATGAGATCCGAGGGCAGGAGCCTGGCCAGCACCGAGAAGGCAATCAACGGTGCGAAGAACAGGATGAGCGTGCGCGGCCTCATACCCCAGAAGCTAGAAACGTCCGGCTGAGGAGGCATCCGCCATGTGGCGGATCCGAGCGGATCTAAGCCTCGGCGAAGCGCGCGATCTCGACTCGTGAGCGCAGGCCGGTCTTCTGCAGGATGTGAGAAACGTGGGTCTGGACTGTGCGAGGTGACACAAACAGCCGGGTGCCGATCTCCCGGTTGGTCATGCCCTCGCGGACCAAGGCGACGATTCGGGTCTCCGTAGCGGTCAGGGCCTCCCAGCCGTAACTCACATTCCGGTGGGCCTCCCGGGAACTCCGCCGGATGCCCAGCGCGCGCGTCCGGGCCAGGGCACGGTCGCGGTCGGGGACGGCACCCATTCGCCCGTATCCGGCCAGGGCCGCGTCCAGGGCCGCCACGGCGCGCTCCCGGTCTCCGGCGGCGGCGGCCGCGCAGGCAAGCTCCTCGCGGGCGACCGCCTCGACTGCGTAGCGGTCGGCTCTGGCCAGCTCGGCGGCTGCTTCCTCGATCGCGTCCGGATCAGCCACGAGCATGCCGCGCACCAGCCGGGACACATCGGGCGGGCACAGCGCGGCCGCCTCGTCGCTGATCTGGTCGGCGAGCCGCCGGTCCATCGCGGCTAGCGCGACCCGGGTCACGTCCGGAGCCAGGTCGGCCAGCCAGCGGCCGGGATGGGCCCGGGTCCCGGACCACAGCGTGCGGGCCAGCGTGCCTGCCTGGCGCAGCGCCCCTTCGGCTTCCAGCACGGCCAGCTCGGCCCAGCGGGGACGGTCGTGACCGAAGTGCAGCGGGAGATCGCGGTGCCGGAACGCTTCCAGCCGGTTCCGGGCCAAGCCGGTGTGGCCGCGGTGCGCATCGATGTAGGCGCGGATGCCGACCGGTTGGGAGATCCAGCCCGTCCCGGTCTCCTCGGCCTGCTCGAAGGCCGAATCCAGCTCGGCTACGGCGTCGTCCCAGTCGCCGGCGACGAAGGCGATGATCCCGGCGGTGAAGCCGAGGATCGGATCAATCCACGGAGCCTCGCGTTCTGCGGCGAGTCGGCGGGCGCGGGCGATCGCCGCCCGGGCGGTCAGGGGCCCGGAGGCGGCCAACTCGAACGTGGCGGGCAGCATCAGCGCGTAGGAGGCGCCCTGCGAGTGCCCCGCTTGGGGACCGAGTTCCTCCCGGTTACGCCAGAGTTCCAGCGCCTGGTCCGGGCAGCCGGCCAGGAAGGCCGTGAGCGCCGCTGTGGCCAGGACGGTGGCCTGGGCGTCCGTGTCGCCCGCAACGACGAAACCAGCCAGCATCGCGTCAAGCTCGGCGGCGGGCGGCGGCCGCCCCGCCAGGGCCAGCAGGCTGGCCCGGTTTGCCTGCAGCCTGCGCGCAGCCGACCCAGGCAGGCCGGGGATGGCAGCTGTGCTCTCCATGACCTCCAGGGCCGCCGCGACGTCGGCCCGGTGGGACAGGGAGAGGATAAGGATCATCTGTAGCTGGGCCGCCACCCCGATATCGGTGACCGTTTTCATCCGCTCGCGGATCACGGTCTCCGCCGACTGGCCGCGGCCCTGGTAGAACAGCGCCATCACATGGTCAAGCAGCAGTTGATCGGGCACATTCACCCCGACCGCGGAAACGTCGTCGAGCAAGTCGGCCGTAACCTCCGGCGCGTGGGCGCGGGTTGCCGCCACCGCCTCCTGCAGAGCAGCCACCACCGCCGCATCGCGGTCGGTCCCGGCCGCTTGCAGCAGATGATCGGCGACCAGGCTCGGCCGGTAACCAGCTGCGGCCAGCACTTCCGCTGCCTGCCGGTGGATCGCGCGGCGCTGGTCTTCCGCCAGCTCACCGTAGCTGACCTCACGGAAAAGGTCGTGGCTGAACCCGATCGTGCCGGCCGGGTCGCGGCGGACCAGGCCGGAGGAGATGGCCCGCACCATCGGCTCGCCTGCCGCCCCAGCCCCCCCAGGCAGCAACCTGGTCAGGTCGTCAGCGCCGATGTCCGCCCCCCATACCGCGAGGGCGGCCAGCACGTCACGGGTGGGTCCGTCCAGCTGAACGAGATAGGCCCGGATCACCTCCTCCAGCCCGCTGCCCCGCAAATCCAGCTCAACCTTGGCCTCGATCGTCTCCGGGTCGGCCTCAGCCAGGGCACCTGCCTTCTGGTAGGCGCGCAGCAGTTCGGCTACGAACAGCGGGTTGCCCGCGGCCAGCCCGAGGACGCGGCGCAACAGCGGGCCGGGCCAGCGACCCGTCCGCTCGTGCGTCAGGCGCTCGACCATCATCGGGCCCATCGGTGACAGCCACAGCCGCACCTGCGCCTGCTCGATGAGCCGCGCTAGCGGTTCGCGGGACGGATAGGGCCGGGTATTGACCAGCAAGGCCAGCGGCAGATCCCGGCTGGCCCAGACCAGTCGCCGCAGCAGGGTCAGGGTGGCGCCGTCGAGATTGTGCGCGTCGTCGGCGCACAGCACGACCGGGCCGTCAGCGCACAGCTCGTCCACGCGGTCGAACGCCGCCTCGGCGGGGTCTCCGCCGCCGGGCAGACCCGCAAGCAGGGGCGCGGCACCAGCGAACGGATCGTTGCGCCGGCCTTGCTCGCCCGCCACCGAGATGACTTTCGCCGTGCCGGGCGGAACCGAACCGAGAACTTGTCGGGCCAGGAACGTCTTCCCGATGCCTGGCGCGCCCTCCAGGACGATGCTGACCCCGGGAGGTCCGCCTCGCTCGACCGCCTGGAGTACGAGCTCATGGACGGTCCGCTCGACAACGGCGCGATCGGGCGGCTGCGATCGGTTACCGCCCGCTTCCACCACGGGTAAATCGTAAATCACCCGCACGTCCTGCCCAGGGGCTACTCTCCTCCAGCAAACCCGGTAGCGGCGCTGGCGGGAGAGAGCAAGAAGGCCCCTTCCGCACTCAGAAGAAGCCTCTGACCTGCAAACCTAGGAGCGGGGGAGGGATTTGCATCCTCGACCCAGGGTTATGAGCAGCGCGACGGGCGTCCCTGGCGTCTGCCGTAGCGCGCCGACGCCACTGCCCGCCTTCTGGCTCAGCGCTTAGCGTGGCAGTGAAGCGACCAAGCGTACCCGCACAGCGGCAGGGCTGGCCGAAGCTCGCGGCAATAGTCCGGCGCGGCCTTAGCGGGCCGTCGGTTACGGCAAGGCCTGCGATCCGCCAATGGGCACGACGTCGACCCGGTAGACCTCCTCCGACTCGTGCTTCATGCCCGACTCGATGCCGCGTGCCAGCGACGTGACCTGGGCACCGCAGAGCCCGTCGTCGATGTTCAGGCGGGCGACAATCCATATCCGGCCTGGACCGACGAAGGTGAACAGGAGTTCGCGGATGGCGGTGACGCCGGGGTACCCGAGGAGAAAGGCTCGCGCTTGCTCTACCTCTGCTGGCCGGAGCGGCTGGGTGAAGCCGGCGACATCGCGGCCCTGCGGCCCGCCGGCGGCCCCCGTCCAGGTGCCGACCAGGAAGTCGTGGCTGCGCTGGATGAGCCGGAAACTGAGGCGAATCAAGACCAGCGCGATGAGCACCGCGGCCACTGCCTGGGGGACGGATGACCCGGTGATCTGGTTCAGGGCCAGGGCGGCCAGCGCGAGCACGTCTGCCGAGACGGACACCGCGTCGGAGGTGAACACCGTCCGCAGCGTGGGGTCGGACGTGACCCTGGACTCCTCCAGCAGGTCTCGATGGTACCGGCGTGCCCGCAGGCTCATCTGCCCTCCTGACTGGCGGAATGACGCCAGATCCAAGACGGCCGAGATGGCCAGCACGATGTAGGCCACGGCGAACGATGAGCTGGCGCTGGGGTGGATGAGCTCGTCGATGCCTTCTCGCAGGGAGAACGCCGCAGCGGTGACGAACACGCCAAGGGCCGCGATCAGCGCCCAGAAGTAGGCTTCCCGCCCGTAACCCAGGGGATGCTGATCGTCGGGCGGGCGGGTGCTGCGACGCTGGGCAATGAGGAGGAACACGTCGTTGGCGGTATCGGCCAGTGCTTCGGCGGCGCCGGCAGCTACTGCGGACGAACCGGTGAAGACCGCGGTGCCGACCTTGGCCAGCGCGACCCCAAGATCGGTCCCGATAGCTACCAGTACGGTCCGCGTGCTGTCGTTCGGCATCGCCCGACCTCCACTCTCCCTGGCGACCGCCGACGCAGGCCGGCGGTCGCCGCCAGCATCCCCGCCCGGTTATGCGCCTGGCTGCGCTGAGGGTGAGGATGCCGTCCGAGGCAGTCGGTCGGCCGGCGGGCTCGCAACGCCATCACTGGCGTGCGCTTCGGCGTACCGCTTGACCGCTGCCATCGTCCGCAGGTTTTCCTTGTCGAACTGGGCGGTGACCACCGGCCGGAGCGGGCGGAAGACCACCGGCATGGTGAAGTCAAGGACCAGCCACCGGTTCACCACAGTGCCCGCCTGTTCCTGCTCGAAGGAGTAGTGGATGTGCACATCCACGGTGGCCCGCAACTGGCGAACCCGGATCGTATGGTGAAAGTCGATCGACCCCGGGCGCTGGAAGCCGGTGACCGTGCCCCACCAGTCCTTTCCCGGCTGGTCCGGCTTGCCGTCGTGGTAGCGGCTTCCGAACCGGACGGGATAAGGCTCGACGTCGGTAGTGCGGGCAAACTGGCCCGATGGAGGCAACCAGCGGCCATAGTGCGGCATGTCCGACAGGAGTGCGAACAGCAGCCCAGGGGACGCCGCGACCGTGGAGGCGTAGAACCGGTGCCATTGCGAATGCGCCATGGGCAGCCTCCCGGGACGCCGCACGCCGCCCGGACCGCGGTGGCCAGAGCCTGGCTCTGATGGCCAGTGCTTAACTCTACTGAGGCGAGTTTGGCTCTGTCAACGTGCTAGAGTGCCAACGATGACAGGGATCCCGAAGCGGACGCGACGCCAGGACTATGCGGATGCGACCCGCCAGGCGATCATCGACGCCGCGCGGCAGCTGTTCGCCGAGCGGGGCTACTTCGCGACGAAA
Organism: Streptosporangiaceae bacterium; assembly: GCA_030045295.1. The sequence goes on along the minus strand of JASIGD010000588.1, from coordinate 549 downwards.
GTCGATGACATCGCCGCCGAAGCCCGGGTCGCGCCCGCCACCGTCTACGCCGTCACAGGCGGCAAGCAGAACCTGCTCGACATCTTGATCACGGCCTGGACCACCGACCCCATCGTGGCGCAGACGCTCAGCCACATCGATACTTCAACCGACTCAGCAGCGATCATCCGCGAAGTCGCCGCGGCCAGCCGGACCATGCGAGAGGCCTACGTGGACGTGATACGAGTCATGCTCACCACAGCCCCGCACGATGAGGCCGTCGCCGAGCAGGAACGCGCCGCTACCGCTGTCTACCGGGCGGCCCTGGCCCCGATCGCCGAGCGCCTGGTCCAGCTCGGCGACCTGCGCCCCGGGATACACGCGGCCGAGGCCGTCGACCTGCTGTGGTTCTACTTCGGCTACTCGTCCTACTTCACGCTGCACGACGACAACGGCTGGTCCTACGAACGGGCCGAGCACTGGCTCGCCGGCCAGGCGATCACTGCGCTGCTGTCACAACAGACCAGCCCGGCTGCGAATGAGGCATCTAGTACCAGGCGGGCGGCGCAG